>JBJMLW010000384.1:0-3224 GCA_045805105.1 Flavisolibacter sp.
GAAAGGATTTTGACCGGGCCTATATGGATATGATGGAAGACGGTCATGAATCTACTGTGAAAGATTTTGAAGGGAAAACTGACAATAGTGATGCTGATGTTAAGGCATTCGTAAACAAAACCCTGCCTACACTTAGAATGCACCTCGATTCTGCAAAAGCTATTAAGAAGGCAATTAAGTAAGAAAAGTTTATTTCGAAGTTTATTATTCAAATGCGATGGTGACACCGTCGCATTTTTAATATTAAGTATCATGAGAAGTAAATTGCATGTAAAAGGTCACCCTCTTCATCCCATTCTTGTTGGATTTCCCATTGCATTTTTTATTGGAACACTAATATTTGATTTGTTAGGATGGACGCAGGATAATGAAACCTATTGGCGAACGGGAATGCTGCTGGAGATTTCGGGAATCATATCTGCACTTCTTGCTGCCGTTCCGGGTATAGTTGATTATTTCTTTGTTGTACCACCACGTAGTTCAGCCAAAACAAGAGCAGTAAAGCATGGTATCTTAAATGTGATCATGCTTGTGATTTTCATAGTTATCTGGTTTTACCGAAGGAAGAATGATCCTTCACACTTAATTATATTAAGCGGTGAAACAATTGGTGTGATTCTTATGGGAATCAGTGGCTGGCTGGGAGGAACGCTTGTACACCGAAACCAGATTGGAATTGATCATCGCTATGCAGCAGCAGGTAAATGGAAAGAAAAATATTTAAGTCCGCAAAACGGTACCATAGAAGTTGCTTTAGCAACTGAACTCAAAACAGACCAGATGATGCTGGTTCATGTAAACAATAAAAGGATTGTAATTGGAAAAAGTAATGATGGTTATGTTGCGTTTGACGACCATTGCTCACACAGGGGTGCATCGCTTGCTGATGGCGTTATGATCTGCGGAACTGTTCAATGTCCATGGCATGGGTCCCAGTTTGATTGCAAAACGGGTGCAATAAAAGCAGGACCAGCGAAGGAATCAATTCAGACATACAGTTTATGGGAATCTGAAGGAAAGGTGTATTTGAAAACATGAACAGTTCTGATCACAGAGACTAAAACCTTTTAATAATTATGAATCTATTTTAGTTTAAATATTTACGAAGAACATCTGGAAACTTACCCAAATTCTTCAGCGTACTCCGTGCCTCTGCGCGAAATCCTTTTTTGAAACCTGTCTCAATATTACGAGTCCTAACAATGCAGAGCATAACGATGCTAACAAAATGCTCATCTTGGAAGCTGTAATGATATCATGGTCGATAAATGCAAGATTGGTAATAAAGATGCTCATTGTAAAACCAATTCCTCCTAAAATTGAAACGCCAAGGATATGTTTCCAGTTAAGTTCTGGAGAAAGTGATGCGACTTTAGATTTTACAGCAAGATAAGAGACAAGAAAGATCCCGGTAAATTTTCCAACCAGGAGGCCTGCCATGATTCCTATTGAATTTTTTGTAATGAAACTGCCCAGAATGTCGTCCGGAAAAACTATGGCTGTATTGGCCAGGGCAAAAATGGGAATGATGATAAATGCAACAGGCCTGTGCAAAAAATGCTGAAGCTTGTAAGACGGGCTCTTTTTATTATCCTGGTGAAACGGAATGGCAAAAGCAAGCAGAACACCTGCAATACTTGCATGAACGCCTGACTGAAGCATGCAGTACCACATAATTATTCCCCCGGTTAAATAAACCCACAGGCTATATACTTTGAGTTTTCTTAAAATGAATAATAGAAGCAAAATGCCTAATGCAGCCAGTAAATAAGCGACCATGAAATTCTTTGAATAAAAAAATGCGATAACAGTAATGGCCCCGAGGTCATCGATAATGGCAAGCGCAGTTAGAAATATTTTCAGTGCAACCGGAATATTTTTCCCGGCTAAAGAAAGAATGCCCAGAGCAAATGCAATATCTGTAGCCATGGGAATTCCAAATCCGGATTGTGTGGCTGAACCTGCATTAAACAGGAAATGGATCAAGGCGGGAAATATCATTCCTCCTGCAGCTGCAAGAATGGGAAGGAGTGCATTCTTAAACGATGATAGTTCTCCTATATAAAGTTCCCGTTCGATTTCAAGTCCAACGAGAAGAAAAAATATAGCCATCAGTCCGTCATTGATCCAATGTTCAACAGTATAGTTCAGTTGAATGCCGGAGAAAGAAAGGTTGAGTTTCGTATGCCAGAAATGAATATAACTATCACCATAAGCTGTATTGGATATAACGAGGGAAATGATGGTGCAACCGATAAGAATAAAACCACCAGCTTTTTCACTGAATAAAAATTCTTTGAATAGATCTATAGTTCTTCTCACCGGATAAAATTAGGTGAGAAAGATGACCTGTGCTTATCCGGTATTAAAAGGCATTGACCTGGTATATTGAAGGTCTATTAGTCATTTGTTGGTAAGAACACCAACAAGGGCCTCTGCCGGCAGGCAGGTCCTGGTTCAGATTATGGCATAACCCTTGTATCATCAATTAAAATTCTACTATGGCCAGAGATCATGCAGGCAAGCCAACAGGCGCTAACACAAGTGAATCATCAACAGGTATTCCATCGAACATCAGTCCTGAAAATGAACAGGAGAACCGCAACATGACTGAAAAATATACAGAAGACGATAAGTCAATTGCAGAGAATGTACACACAAGACATCCGAACAGAAATACTGAAAAGGATGATGCGACTAATATTGGTGGGTATAAAAGTTAAGGAACAAAGGCAATTCAGAATATCAAAGATCCTGTTACCCAAAACTACCTATGAATTCAAGACGCTATTCCGAATTCCTAATCCCGCGTTTCTTCCCTAACCTGCCTGCTGGCATGCAAACCAACATCGCATTCTCCAGCTAAAAACACAGGAATAAATGTACCTTTTACTATAATCCTGTAAAATGGACACATTGAAACCCGTCTTTAATATTCTTTTTGTTTGCTGTATTTCCTGCCTGTCAGTTCATGCTCAACCATCAGTGCAGGTCGAAGGGTCAGGTCCACCGATAGTCATGATACCGGGTGGAAACTATTCGATTTCAGTTTTCGATTTTCATACAAAAGAGTTGTCTAAAAATTATAAGGTCATCCGTTTTGACCGGTTGAATGTTATTGCAGTTCACCAGGGTATCCCCCTTCCTGAAAATTATTCAGTGCGGATGGAAAGTGAATCGATTTTAAAAAGACTGGATTCATTAAAGATCAAAGAAAAAGTAAC
>JBJMLW010000385.1:0-10093 GCA_045805105.1 Flavisolibacter sp.
ACTCCAAAACAAACAGTTGTCAGCCTGTCGCCGGCAGCAAAAATTGCATCCGGTTTTATTTTCTGTTTGAAAAGAATATTTAATGCATCTTCTACTTCCTGTGCAATCATACCACCATGGTTACAATGTTGAACGAGACTTTCCTGGAATGGTAAATGATGTTTTTCAAGTGCAGATTTGTAACCTTCAAGACGTTCCTGGGAAATGGAGAGGTGCGAAGAACTGGTTATGTGTGCAATTTTTTTAAAACCCTGGTAAATCAGGTGTTCAGTTGCATAGAACGCCCCCATTTTATTATTGGCAACTACCTTATGTGTTTCAATTTCATTGGAGATGCGGTCGAAGAACACAATAGGCAAACCCTTTTCATGCAGATCTTTCAGATATCCGATTTCCTTGCTTTCACTGGATAATGAAACGAGAAGTCCGTCAACACCCCGGGCCGCCATATGTTCCACATTTACTTTTTCTCTTTCCTGTGATTCATGGCTTTGGGTAATGATAACATGGTAGCTACGATTGTACGCTATGGATTCAATTCCATTGATAGCCTGGGAAAAAAAGTTATTGGCTATCTCACTGACACATACGCCCAATGCGCGCGTTCTTCTTTCCTTCAAACTTAATGCAATGGGATTCGGCCGGTAATTGATCTTTTCCGCATATTCAAGAACCTGCTGCTTTGTTTCGGTGCTGATTTCATAACTGCCGCGGAGGGCCCGCGAAACGGTTGATGTTGACAGGTTCAGCGCCTTTGCTATATCTTTTATTGTTACAGAGTCAAACTTCATTGTAATATCCGGACGGTCCCAAATCCATCTAAAATTATTGAATTTTAAGCCGCCTGCCTCAGCTGCAAACGTTGTCGGTAACGATTGCGTAAAAAAAGGCTGTAAAACTGATTGTTATACCTGATTATCTGTTTAGACTTGTTAAGGAAATAGAGCAACGCTACCCCTCGAAAATGATTGCCCGGCTTTTTGCCAATTCAATACCCCTTGATCAGAACCATTAATTAAAATAAACTCCGCTTGTATATGAAAAGAAAATTTTATTTGACTTTGCTTGCGTGTTTAACCATCGGAATGGCCTGGAGCCAAACGCGCCAGGTTTCCGGAAGGGTGGTTAAAGAGAACGGAACAGACGGACTGGCCGGGGTTTCTGTTTCAGTAAAAGGAACAAAAACCGCAACAGTAACTGATAATACAGGAAATTTCAGGATTGGTGTTCCAGATAAGGAAAGTACAGTTCTTGTATTTACTTCTATTGGATTTAAAACCCAGGAAATAACAGTCGGCGACAGAAGTACTGTTGATGTTTCCCTTGCAGAGGAAGCATCGGCAATGAATGATGTAGTTGTGGTTGGATATGCAACTGCACGTCGCAGGGATCTTACAGGATCCATTTCTTCCGTGGGAGCCAAACAACTGAAAGATATTCCTCTTTCATCTGCAGCAGAAGCATTAACGGGAAAGCTTGCCGGTGTTCAGGTAACAACAACAGAAGGCGCTCCGGGAGCTGATGTAATTATACGCGTTCGCGGAGGTGGATCAATTACCCAGGACAATGCTCCTATTTATATTGTTGATGGAATCCAGGTAGAAAATGCACTCTCCGTTATTTCTCCCCAGGATATTTCTTCAGTTGACGTTTTGAAAGATGCATCTACAACAGCTATCTATGGTGCACGTGGTGCCAATGGTGTTGTAATTATTACAACCAAATCAGGCCGTCCGGGTAAAACCATTGTCAGCTATAATGGTTATTATGGCTACAGGGAAATTGCAAAGAAAATGGATGTGCTCAATCCGTATGATTTTGTTCTTTGGCAATATGAAAGAGCCAAACTAACAAATGATACTTCATTCGCAAGAACCTATGGTTCCACGTTTGATACATTGAAAAATTACCAGAATGTTCCGGAGATAAACTGGCAGGAAGAAGTATTTGGAAGAAAAGCGATGTACCAGGGACATAACGTTACTCTGAGTGGGGGTAGTCAGAATACAACTTTTAATCTGAGCCTAACTGCAAACAAGGAAGATGGTATTCTTCTTGAATCAGGTTTCGACAGGTACCTGGTGAATTTCAAATTGGATAGTCGTGCGTCGGACAAATTCCGTTTTGGATTTATCACGCGCTATATTGATCAGAAAATAAGAGGCGCCGGTACAACTAACAGCGGCACAAGAACAACCAACAGGCTTCGTCACAGCATCCAGTACAGGCCATTTGAAATTCCTACTGCTCCTGGTGCTGATGATTTTGATGAAGATTATTATATCAGGTCTGCAAACATCATCAATCCTGTGATTCTTACACAGGCAGAATATAAAAGATCATACACCAAAGGGATGAATGTTAGCGGGTATTTTACCTATAACATCCTGAAAAATCTGCAGTTTAAATCAACAGCTGGTTTTGATAATACTTATTCAAGGGCTGACCAGTTCTTTAGTAAAGTAACCGGAACGGCGAGAAATTTTGGTTCGCTGCCTGTTGCTTCGATAGGTGAACAGAATAGTGTTACAATTAATAATACCAACACACTTCAGTATTCGTTGAAAAAATTGGGTGGTCATCATGACGTTGACCTGCTTGCAGGTCAGGAGATTTATGAAACAAGGGCAAAATTCAGTTCTTTTGAAACCCGTTATTTTCCTGCAGATATAAGTGCAGAAAAAGCACTCGCCAATATGGGCCTTGGTTCAGCACCAACAGGCTCAACTCAACCACGGCCAACCACAAACGAAACGCCTCCAAACAGGATCTTTTCATTATTCGGAAGAGCGAATTACGCTTACGAAAATAAATTGCTCGCGAGTGTTTCTTTGCGTGCCGACAGGTCATCCAAATTCAAATATGAAAATGGAATGCTTCTGTTCCCTTCCGGTTCAGTTGCCTATCGTTTCTCACAGGAAAAGTGGATGGAATCTACTTCATCCTGGCTGTCGGATGCCAAGATCAGGGCAGGTTTTGGAACGGCAGGAAACAACAGGATCGGTGACCTTCTTTATTTGCAATTGTATGGAGTAACAGGTGAATACGCATTGAACCATTCACTTCTTCCTGGTTTTGCACCTTCCGCGCTTGCAAATGAAGACCTGAAATGGGAAAGGACAGTATCAAATAATATTGGTCTTGATCTTTCTTTATTCAAAAACAGGATACAATTCACAGTTGATTATTATAAAAATTTAGGAAAGGATCTTCTTTTGCAGGTTGCCATACCACCCACATCGGGTTATTCAACACAACTTCAGAATGTTGGTTCTACTTCCAACCGCGGATGGGAATTCCAGTTGAATGCCAATGCGGTTCAGAAAAAAGATTTTACATGGACATCCAACTTTAATATTTCATTCAACAAGAACAAAGTTGAAAATCTCGGTGGCCTGTCACAACAAACAAGAAACTCCGGATGGCAGGGATCAGACGGGGCTGATGATTACCTGGTTAAAGTAGGTGAACCCATAGGTCTGATGTATGGATTTGTTGCTGACGGATGGTACACAGTAAATGATTTTGATTACAATGCTACAACAGGTGTGTATACATTGAAAGCAGGCGTTCCCAGTTCTGTGAACATTGCTGGTACAGTTCGCCCGGGAACGTTGAAGGTAAAAGACATCAATAATGATGGTGTGATCACAACAGATGGAGACCGCACTGTGATCGGAAATGCGAATCCGACTTTTACAGGAGGATGGAACAACCAGTTTACTTTCAAAAATTTCGATGCAAGCCTGTTTATGAATTTTATTGTGGGTAATGATATTTATAATGCCAACAAGATCGAATGGACCGACGGAACTTTTCCGAATCTGAACATGCTGGACATCATGAAAGACAGGTGGACCAATATTGATGCTTCGGGCAACCTCGTTACCGATCCAGTCGTCCTTACAAAGATGAATGAGAATGCAAAGATTTATTCTCCTCCTTCTGCACAGCGGTATTTCCTTCGGTCGGATGCAATTGAAGATGGTTCTTTTCTCAGGATCAATAACCTTACAATCGGATATACTTTACCTGCCAACATCATGAAGCGGATTAAAATTTCTTCATTCCGTGTATATGGCACAGTAAACAATCTTGCAACATTTACAAATTATTCAGGATATGATCCGGAAGTAACAGCACGCAGAACAGATCCGCTGACCCCTGGTGTTGACTTTGCCGCATATCCAAAAGCCAAGACAGTTGTATTTGGTGTAAACGTATCATTCTAAAATTTTAATGAGCTATATGAAATATCAATTTTCAAAATTCTTTTCAGCCGCTTCAGTGATTTCTTTACTGGTGCTGACAGCAGGTTGTAAAAAATACATGGATGTACAGCCGGAATCGCAATACAGCATTCCGCAGGTATTCTCCGATGTTTCCAATGCTACCACGGCCGTAATAGGTGTGTATGATGAACTCCAGGGTGATAATGGATATGGTATCCGTATCAACCTGTATTATCCTTATGATTCCGATGAAGGTATTGTAAGTGGTAATCTAGACAATGGCAGAAGAGGTATTGGACGTTACCAATTGCTTTTATCCAATACGGAAATACGCAATCCATTCCTCCAGCTTTACAGGGGTGTTGAAAAAGCAAACCTGTGCATCGAGCAGATTCCGCAAATGGCATTGTATAGTAATGGTACAGCACAGGAGAAAAAAGATCTTGGACGTTTGTATGGCGAGGCACTAACACTAAGAGCGCAATTCCTGTACGAACTTGTAAGAAACTGGGGTGATGTTCCCGCGCCTTTTGTTCCGGCCTATCGTCAGAAAGACCTTTATATTCCGCAGGCAAATCGTGATTCAACACTCGATCACATCATTGCTGATTTAAAAACTGCAGAAGAGGTTTTACCCTGGAGAACAGAAGTAGCACGCAGTGAAAGAATCACAAAAGGTGCAGCCAAGGCATTACGCGCAAGGATTGCACTTGCAAGAGGTGGTTATTCACTGAGAACTGAGTCGAAGATCATGGAGAGAAGAAGCGATTACCTCACATATTACACAATTGCGCGTGACGAATGTGCAGACCTGATGGCGAACAGGGGCCAGCATACATTGAACCCGAGTTATGAGGACGTATGGAGAAAAGTAACTTCATTCACACCTGATCCATACGGAGAAATTCTTTTTGAAACAGGAGCAGGTGGGGGTAACAGTAATTCTGATAGCCGTATGGGAAATTATGATGGACCATCGCTGAATGCATCATCACGTTATGGAGCCGGTGGCGGCGGTATCGTTATGCTTCCGAATTATTTCTATGCATTCGATTCTGCAGATAAAAGAAGAGATGTTACGATAACCTGGTATCAGGTTGGCTCTGCAAACAATATTAAAACAATGAGAAGACTGGGTGAACTCACTGATGGTAAATACAGACGTGACTGGCGCGTTCCGCTTCTCCCGGGAACTGTATTAAATCTGGGATACAACTGGGCTTTTATTCGTTTTTCAGATGTATTGCTGATGTATGCTGAAGCCGTTAATGAAATCAACGGCGGACCAACTCCGCAGGCTATTGCTGCTTTTGAAGAAGTACGTAAAAGGGGTTATGGTACGGCACCTATTGGTGTTACACCTACTGACAAAGCTGGATTTTTCAATGCGATTGTAAATGAGCGTTATCTTGAATTTGGCCAGGAAGGCATACGCAAGTATGATCTTATCCGGTGGAACCTTCTTGGGACCAAGATTGACGAAGCAAGGGTGAAAATTCAGCAGATCCGTGATCGTACAGGGCCATATAGTTTTGTTCCGCAGTACCTGTATTACAAAAACAGTGGTGAAGAAATTGTTTTCTATACATCTGCTGACAGCACAACACCAAATAAAATTCCGGCATGGAGACCAACACAAGTTCCTCCGGGTGCAAGCACTATTGGTACATCAACCACAACGCCAATAACAAAATGGGTTCGTCTCGATTGGGCAAATCACCTCACTTCAAATACCGCTATCGATGGTAAACCATTATGGCAGGCTATAGCAAGCTTCTTTACGCCAAACAAAAGTGAGTTGTTCCCATATGACCAGGCCACACTCGATGCCTACCAGGGAAGATTGAAACAGAATCCGGGTTATTAACCGGTAAATATAATAAGGCTGCACATGCAGCCTTATTTGTAACATTATGTTCATGAAAAAACAAATCATTTCCATTTTCATTTGCATTACAATTTGGTGTTGCATCAGCTGCGCACAGCAAAAGAAATCGATCAACAATTCTTCAGCTGATACTACAGGAATGGTCACATCAACACAACCGGATGCTTTTCCGGGAGCAGAAGGATTTGGAAGATATGCAACAGGTGGAAGAGGTGGAAAGACAGTTATTGTAACGAATCTCAATGATCACGGCACTGGCAGTTTTCGTGAAGCTGTGCAGATGAATGTTCCGCGTATTATTGTATTTGCCGTTTCGGGAACAATTCACCTTGAATCAAAACTCACGATCAAAGGAAATGTAACTATTGCCGGACAAACAGCTCCCGGTGATGGTATCTGCCTTGCAGATTATTCCGTTTCTCTGGGTGGCGACAATATCATTGTAAGGTTCATCCGTTTTCGCATGGGTGATAAAAACCAGAAGGGTGGCATGGTTGATGGCAATGGTGGCGACGATGCTTTTGGAGGATATGGAAGAAATTCGGTTATCATTGACCATTGCAGTATGAGCTGGAGCACCGATGAAGTTTTTTCTGTTTACGGAGGCGACAATGTAACCCTGCAGTGGAACATGATCTATGAGCCTCTCAATTATTCATACCATTTTGAAAAAGGAGATACCGGATATGAACACCACGGATATGGTGCCATCTGGGGAGGAAAGCACCTCACTGCACATCATAACCTGTTTGCTCATTGCAACAGCAGGAACCCTCGGTTTAATGGAATAAGAAGTTACCCGGCAGAATTTGTAGACTACAGGAATAATGTGATCTACAACTGGGGCCACAATAATGTTTATGGTGGTGAAGGCGGCACTTATAACATCGTGAATAATTATTACAGGTATGGACCGGAAACAGTTAAAAGTGTCAGGGGTCGCATCGTGAATCCTTCAAAATTGAAATCACCTGTAATTCCTTTTGGAAAATATTTTGTCCACGGAAATTTTGTTGACGGTTATCCTGATGTTACTTCTGATAATCGTCTTGGTGTGCAAATGGGTGATGGAACGGAACAGGACAGGGATGAAGCATTGGTTACAACTCCTTTTTCATTTGCTCAAATAGTTACACAAAATGCGGAAGCAGCTTACCAGTCTGTTTTGCAAAATGCCGGTGCAACTGCGCCTCAGCGTGATACACTCGACCAGAGAATAATAAAAGAAGTAAAGAACAGGACTGGACATTTTATTGATGTGCAGGGTGGTTTCCCACACGGAACGGAATATGAACTTACTGTTTCTGCATGGCCTTCTCTTAAATCAAAGCCAGCTCCCGAAGATGCAGACAAAGATGGAATACCAGATGAATGGGAAAAAAAGAACGGATTAAATGCTGCTGATCCTTCAGATGCCATGAAAGTGAAAAATGGTCAGTATTATACCAATATTGAACTTTACATCAACAGCCTGGTAGATCATTTAAAAAACTGATCACATGAAATTTGTACGTTACCTTTTTGCATGGATCATCCTGGTTTCATTTACACTTCCAGCTGAAAAAATCAAAGTGTGGCTTATTGGAGATTCAACAATAGCAAACAAGGAAGTGAAGGCTTACCCTGAAACAGGATGGGGAATGCCCTTCAGGTATATGTTTGATTCAACAGTGGAAGTTGACAACAGGGCTAAAAACGGCAGAAGTACAAAATCGTTTATTGCCGAAGGTCTGTGGAAGCCTGTGATGGATGAAATGAAAGCAGGTGATTATGTTTTCATCCAGTTTGGTCATAATGATGAAGGAAAGGAAAAAGTAGGACGTTATACAACGCCCGATGAATTCAAAAAAAATCTTGAAACCTATATTTCAGATACCCGTTCAAAAAAAGGGATCCCGGTATTGATAACACCAGTGGCACGCAGAACATTTGATAGCTCCGGAAAAATTAAAGAATCTCACCCCGTGTATGCTGACGCAGTTCGCGAAGTTGCTAAAAAGCTGGGTGTACCACTAATTGATCTTGATGCGGAAAGTATGGCTTTGTTACAGGGATTCGGACCCGAAACATCGAAACTGCTTTTTAATTATGTTATGCCGGGAGAACATCCGAATTATCCCGATGGGAAAAAAGATGATACGCATTTCAGTGAACTTGGCGCACGTAAAATGGCTGGGATTGTGCTGGCTGATATAAAAAAGCTCGATCTTGAATTAAAGAACCATATCGTTCATCCAATAGTCAAATAAATGAAAAGGCTTTCTTTCAGATTAAGACTTGCATGTATTCTGCTCCTCCTGTCCTTTACACTACCTCCTGCAAAAAAGATTCATGTATACCTGATTGGTGATTCTACAATGTGTACCTATGAAACTTCACGTGCACCATTAACCGGCTGGGGAATGCCATTTGCTGATTTTTTTGATTCTTCGGTTATCATCGACAACAGGGCAAAAGGAGGAAGGAGCACGCGAACATTCATTTCTGAAAACAGGTGGCAGCCCATTGTGGAAAAATTACGCGAAGGTGATTATGTTCTTATTCAATTTGGACATAATGATGAAGCGAAAGAAGAAAAATATAAAGACAGGTATACACCTGTTCCGGATTATAAAAAAAACCTCGCCAGGTTTATTACAGAAACAAGATCAAAATCTGCAATACCTGTTCTGATTACTCCTGTCACAAGAATGCGATTTGACAAGAATGGAAAAATTCAGGAAACTCATGTAGAATACTCAGCCGCTGTTTATGAAACAGGAAAGGAATTCAGTGTACCTGTAATAGATCTCGACAGAATGAGCAGGGAATTACTTCAGCAACTTGGTCCTGAAAATTCAAAATTATTATTCATGCAGCTTGATCCTGGTGAGCATCCGAATTATCCGGAAGGACAGAAGGATAATACCCACTTCAACGAATTCGGCGCAAGAAAAATTGCTGAACTGGTTCTGGCAGGCATCCGCGAGCAGAAGCTTGAATTATATAACAGGGTTGTGCAGCCTGGAAAAAAATAATATTCAGCTCGTGTTGATTCTCATTAACTACACTGATCCGGAAATATGCACTTGAATATTATTAATTCCTGTCTGCCGGCAGGCAGGGAAAATTGATTATTGAATATTTCATGAAAGTAAGACTGGTCATCTCCTGGTTTTTATTTACCGCGCTGAATACCGCTGCTCAGCAGTTTATTCCACTCTGGCCTGCAGGAAAAAAACCAAATTTCAATGGAAAGATTGTTTCAGACAGTTTATTCAATGAAAGAATATGGCGTGTAGGTACACCCGGCATGTATGCATTCCCGGTACCGAAATCTGAAAATAAGGGAACAGCAGTTTTGATTTGTCCGGGTGGTGGTTACGAAAGACTCTCACACATTTATAATGGTTTTCAATTCGCCCGCTGGTTCAATGCACAAGGTATAAATGCATATGTGCTGATTTACCGTTTGCCCCACCAACAGGACCTTCAGAATAGGGAAACAGCGGGGTTGCAGGATGCACAACGAGCCATGAAAATGTTGCGTGCACATGCAGCTGAATGGAATCTCAAAACAGACAGAATAGGGGTTATGGGTATCAGTGCCGGCGGTCATCTGGCAAGTACGCTTGGAACTAAAAACCAGGACCTGTCTTTCATAAGGGATTCGTTGGATACTGTTCACTATCGACCCGATTTCATGATACTACTGTCACCGGTGATTACAATGGGCAGCTATGCACATCCCGGCAGTAAAAGAAATTTTCTTGGCCCGGATACAACGCAGGAAATGATAAGAAAATTTTCAAATGAATTACAGGTAAGCTCATTTACCCCACCGGTTTTCATGGTGCATGCGCAGAACGACAGTACGGTAAATGTTCAGAACAGTATCATGTTTTATAAGGCCCTCATTGATAAAAATATTCCCGCGAGCATTCATATTTTTCCTCAGGGCGGTCATGGCATAAAGCTGGTTGACAACCCGGGA
>JBJMLW010000386.1:0-3004 GCA_045805105.1 Flavisolibacter sp.
CTCTTATTCCTATAAAAAATTTATTCAGCAGGGATGGTATTGAATTATGGGCCAAGGTAGAATGGAAACAGATTTCCGGAAGTGTAAAAGCAAGAGCTGCTTACCATATTATCAGGAATGCAGTTGAAAACGGTGCGCTTCATGAAAACATGAAACTCCTGGATGCAACAAGCGGCAACACCGGTATTGCCTATGCAGCTATCGGGAAAAAAATAGGATTGAAGGTGACACTCTGTGTTCCTGAAAATGTAACACAGGAAAGAAAAGATATACTCGTTTCTCTTGGTGCTGAAATCATTTATACTTCAAAATTTGAAGGAACAGACGGCGCGCAGATCATGGCCCGCGAAATGGCTTCCTCATTTCCTGAAAAATATTTTTATGCAGACCAGTACCGGAATGAAAACAACTGGAAAGCACATTACCATACCACAGCAGAAGAAATTTTTCTGGAGCTGCCTGCAATAACTCATTTTGTTGCGGGTGTGGGTACATCAGGAACATTTGTTGGAACAGCAAGAAGACTGAAAGAATTTGATGAGAACATCCGATCGATTGCACTGCATCCCGACTCAGCATTGCATGGGCTGGAAGGATGGAAGCATATGGAAACAGCCATCGTTCCTTCAATTTATGATTCCTCTCTGGCAAATGAAAATATCAGTGTAAGTACTGAAGAAGCGTATGAAATGGTGAGAATGGCATGGGAGAAAGAAAAATTGTACCTGAGTCCTTCCTCAGCAGCCAACCTGGCTGGTGCAATGAAAGTGATCTCGCAGATTGAAAAAGGAATGATTGTTACTGTGCTTCCTGATGACGGAAGCAAATACAAAAATCTTTTACAAAAACTGATTCCCGATGCTTGACATTACAAAAGATGCTTTGAATTCAATGAAAGATGATGCTGTTCATACCTATCCTGATGAATGCTGCGGCTTCATTTTTGGTAATGAAGGATATGATAACAGGCATATCACATCTATTCTTGTGGTGAATAATTCAAAAGATGGAGATAAAAGAAGGCGATTTGAAATTGCACCACGCGATTACCTGAATGCAGAATTGTATGCAGAACAAAATGAAGTAGTACTTCTGGGCGTTTATCATTCACATCCCGAATCCAGCGCAATTCCTTCTGAAACTGACCGGCTGTCTGCACAACCTTTTTTCTCGTATATCATTCTTTCTGTTTTAAACAGGCACATTGATGATATCCGGTCATGGCGACTGAACGATAACTTTCAATTTGAAGAAGAAATAATAAATAACAGTTTTTCACCCGTAAATTAAAATAATGGCAACCATAATTATTCCTACACCGCTGCGCAAATTCACCAACAATACCGCACGGCTGTCGGTCAGCGCTGGAAATATTTCTGAAATTGTAAATGAACTGACTGTAAATTTTCCTGATCTTAAAAAACATTTGCTGGATGAACAGGGAAATATCCGGTCATTCATCAACATTTTTGTTGGTGACAATGATATCCGTGACCTGGAACGGGAACGCACGTCGGTAAAAGATGATACAGTCATCAGCATAGTACCTGCGATTGCAGGTGGCAATCAAAATTCAAACTTATGACTAACGAAATACATTTTTCAAAAGAAGAGCTGGCCCGTTACAACCGCCATATCATCATTGAAGGATTTGGACTTGAAGCGCAAAAAAAATTAAAGGCAGCGAAGGTCCTTATCATTGGCTCCGGGGGATTGGGAAGTCCGGTTTTATTATACCTCGCAGCAGCTGGTGTTGGCACTATTGGTATTGTTGATTTTGATGTTGTGGATGATAGTAACCTGCAGCGACAGGTATTGTTTGGTGTAAATGAAATAGGACAACCGAAAGTTGAAGCAGCCCGCAAACGACTTGAAGCATTAAATCCACACATAACCATCAAAACTTACAACACACAACTGACTTCGAAAAATGCAATTGAAATCATTCGCGAATATGATGTCGTTGCAGATGGAACGGATAACTTCCCAACCCGTTACCTGGTAAATGACGCATGCGTATTGCTGGATAAACCAAATGTATACGCATCCATCTTCCAGTTTGAAGGACAGGTATCTGTTTTTAATTACAGGAATTCATCAGGTGAATTAGGACCTAACTACCGCGATCTCTATCCCACCCCACCACCACCCGGACTTGTGCCCAGTTGTGCAGAAGGTGGCGTACTGGGGGTTTTACCGGGAATTATCGGAAGCCTGCAGGCTTCTGAAGTGATCAAGGTGATTACAGGAATAGGCGAAACATTAAGCGGACGATTTTTCATTTTTGATGCACTGACTTTTGAAACAAGAACATTCAGGATCAGAAGAAGTCCGGACAATCCGGTTAATGGCAGCAATCCAAAGATCACTGCCCTGATAGATTATGAACAATTCTGCGGAATGAAGGCCGTTGAAAAACCTGTAAAAGAAATAACACCAAGGGAATTGTATGATATGCAGGTTCGTGGTGAAGATTTTCAAATGATTGATGTTCGTGAACCCCATGAATATGAGATCGTAAATATTGGTGCGCAACTGATCCCGCTTGCAACTGTATCAGAAAATTCTGATCAGATTGATCGTAACCGTAAGGTGGTAATTCATTGCAAAATGGGCGGAAGAAGTACAAAGGCCATCAGGGAACTTGAAGAAAAATTCGGGTTTGAGAATTTGTATAACCTGAAGGGGGGAATACTCGGGTATATCGATGAAGTGAAGCCGGAGTTGACGAGGTATTGAGGCGTAAACCTGCCTGCCGGCAGGTAGGCGTGAAACGTCAAACGTCAAACGTGAAATGTGAAGTCGTGAACCGCCGTGGTTATTTGGAGCGGTCATCCCGACGAAGAAGGGATCTGAATTAAATATTAAAGCGACTTTCGAAAAAAATAAGAATGTTATATTATTTTTCGACGAACACCTTTCCTCAATTCTTCGCTTCTTATCCATCATTCGATTATAATGACCCACAATTGCAGCTCCTACAGTCCCGCACATAAGATTCTCA
>JBJMLW010000387.1:0-10422 GCA_045805105.1 Flavisolibacter sp.
CAATCGTGAATCGTGAATCGTCAATCGTCAATGGAAGAATTCTTTTTTATTTTGACAATCGATTGATGGGTAGAACCTGTAGGAAGCTGACATTCACGATTCACAATTGACGATTGACAATGAGAGATTCAGCGTCAACGTTTCATGTTTCACGATAAAATTGCTACGTTTGCACGCCTTTAGATTGGCTGAATTCAAAATAAATATATGTCTGTGATTGTTGTAGGAACCATGGCCTTTGATGCGATTGAAACTCCTTTTGGTAAAAGTGAGAAAATCATTGGCGGCTCGGCCACCTATGTTGCCTATGCTGCCAGCAATTTTATTCAACCTATACTGCAGGTTTCAATTGTGGGCTATGATTTTCCAAAAGAAGAGCTGACAGAATTAAAGAAAAGAGGCGTATCCATTGAAGGCGTCGAGATTGTTAAAGATAAAAAGTCTTTTTTCTGGGCAGGTAAGTATCACATGGATATGAATACCAGGGATACACTGGTAACAGACCTGAATGTTCTCGCAGATTTTAATCCCATCATTCCTGATTCTTACCAGGATGCTGAATTTATAATGCTGGGCAACCTGATGCCAAAACTTCAAAAATCTGTTATCGACCAGATGAGAAGAAGACCCAAACTGATTGTACTGGATACAATGAATTTCTGGATGGAATCTGCGTTGGACGACCTGAAAGAAGTACTTACTATGGTTGATGTGCTCATGGTAAATGACAGTGAAGCACGTGAGCTGAGTCATGAATTTTCTCTTGTAAAAGCTGCCAGGAAAATCATGGGCATGGGACCAAAATACCTGATCATAAAAAAGGGTGAACATGGAGCATTGCTTTTTCATGGCGACCAGGTTTTTTATGCTCCTGCTTTACCGCTTGAAGATGTTTTTGATCCAACGGGCGCCGGCGACACCTTTGCCGGTGGATTTATCGGTCACCTTGCACGCACCAGGGATATTTCTTTTGAAAACATGAAAACAGCCATCATCATCGGATCTGCCATGGCCAGTTTCGTGGTGGAGAAATTCGGAACGGAAAGGCTGAAGGAAATTACAAAGTCAGATATTGATAAAAGGCTTGCGCAATTCAGGGAACTGGTGAATTTCGAAATAGAGCTGGAGTAAGGAGATTGATAATAGACCATAGACCATGGACCATGGTATGGTCGTTTATTTAATCAGCGTCTTTATTTTCACAATCCTTTTTTCCTGAATTATGAAAATATGATAATGAGTTATTACCTATGGTCTATTGTCTATCGTCACTCCTTAAATAGCTTCCTGAATGCCTTTTTAACAGCGTCTGTTTCCTTGCTATCCTTCATACTGTATTCGAACCCGGCCCGTTTTGTTTGAAAAGATTCGACTATAATGGTAGTTTTCTGATCGCTCCCGTTTCGGGGAGAAATATAAAATTCAATATTGTTAATCTTCTCACCATTTATGATATACTCAGGTATAACATAAAAAATTTCAGCACGTCGTTCATAAAGGCCGGAGTCAAACGAGCTGCCTCCCCAATGTAATTGCGTCATGTTTGACATCGAATCGCGGAAGTATAATTCATTTTTTCTTAGGGGATAAAACCTTATGGAATCTTTGTAAACTGTAATGTTGAGTCTTCGCAGTTTATCAAGGACTTCAGTTTCGGACATTTTTGAGTTGAAGGATTTATTAATTCTTACTTCATTATCCCTTATGTTGTAATGAGGATAACGCATTGAAGAAGTGCGGCAGAAGGCAAAGAGACAAATACATGCAGATGCTAGAGCACCCAATTTTTTAAATGTTCTTGTAACGTTCAATTGCCTGGGCCTGACAACATTGACGACCAAAACAAGTGGTAAAGTAAACAGGTCTGTATAATCGATCGTCCTGTGTAATTTGTCGTTCAAAAATTCATTTGCAAAATTGATAGCCGTTGTTGATAAAGATGATTTCCACCAGGTAAAGAAGGCAGCGCAAAACAATGCAATCCACATCTTCCTTCCGATAAAAACTGTAAGAAGTAGCGATAGAAGTATGAGACCTGTTGCATCTGATAGTTTTCCTGTTAGTATATTATGATACTCCGGTTTCAGGTAATTGTCGTTCAAAAGAAGCAAAAACAGCGAAAAAATAAAAACCGGGTGGAACAGGATATTAAATCGTTCAGCTTTCATAAGATGAAATTTAC
Organism: Flavisolibacter sp.; assembly: GCA_045805105.1. Classification (GTDB taxonomy): domain Bacteria; phylum Bacteroidota; class Bacteroidia; order Chitinophagales; family Chitinophagaceae; genus Flavisolibacter. The sequence goes on from JBJMLW010000387.1 coordinate 2,183, forward strand.
TGAATTCCATCATTATAAATTTAGCGGGCCAGCACAACAGGAAATTTCCAATGCATTTTCTTCCCCTGCAGGTTGAAAAGTTCAACCATGAAAATGTAATACCCTGAAGGCAATTTTTTTCCACTTTCACCAAGGCCATCCCACATAAACAATCCTGACATTCCTAATAATGCATTTTTCTGGAAGTATCGTACCTGGTTCCCCCTTGCATCGAATATTAAAATATTTGCGACATATCCTCGTTCATTCATTTGGTAATGCAACGCTACAAAATCATCGCGGCCGTCATTATCAGGTGAAAAAACTTTTGGCAAAACATCAAACCTTCCGCTGGTTGAAGAAATATCACTGCTTTGCGAATTTTTATATGTTGGTGTGCCAAAACCTGCAGACGATGAAGCAGAATGCCAGTTATTTTTTCCGGATGAAGTATCCTGAATATTGATCCTCTCCAGTGAAACTCCTTCCGGATTGCTGACCAGGGGAAAATGCCATTTCTCATCGTATTCTAATTCATCAAGTACATCTCCATTGGAATTCAATACTACAACAACGCCTTTATCATTCGGAAATGATGGCATGGATGTAATGGTCATGACCTTTTCCGGATATTTCGTAAAATATGAGCGTTGCAAAGAATAAGAATCTTCAGTAAGTACAATGTAATCCCCTGGAAAGAAAGCAAAGGGTAAATCACTCATTTTTTTAGGTGTCAATAATCCAGCAGAAGTACGGTTTGAAATAAACAATTTTCCTGCATCAACAATTTTATGACTGCGGTTAAAAAATTCCACATAATCATATTCACCAGCTTTTGGATGGAAAAGAATTTCATTGATGATGATATCAAAACGGCCACTGGTTTCAACAAGCCCCACGGGAGCATTATTGAAACTGCCGATTTCATTACCGGTACAATCTTTCACTTTGTTCACAGAAAGATGATATGTAATCCCTTTTTGCAGGGGAACATCCAGGTGCAAAATCACTGCATCTGATGACATGTTGTAATCAGGTAAAATATTTCCCGCATAAGGTTCAAGTTTATAGTTGTGAGATGCTACTGCTGAAATACTATCCGGAATTTCATTAAAATATGCAACGACAGTAAGGCTGTCTGAGCAAAATGTCCTGACAAGCCTCGGAGATTCATGGTCAGAAAAAGTACCATTTACCGAATTTATACTTCCGGGTGTGCCGCCTGAAGGATTAATGGAAACTTTCCAGTTCGGCTGTCCTGCACAGGGTTGTTTTGCATCTGCCATCTCCAGGCTCCATCCTCCATTCTGTTTGATGCTATTGGCATACCATGATGAAGAATATTTTACTGTGTGTATCACTGTTCCTTCTTTCGATATCAGTGTAACCTGTGCACCATCATTATCCAGTGAGGGGAACGATGAAATTCCTATAACCCTTCCAGGTAATTGAAACAGCGGCGCGTTAGATAAAGATGTAAGTATAAGAAAACTGTCTGGTTGTAGTATTTGTTCAGTGAGTGCGACAACAGAGGCATTCACCCGAATCTTCCATGAAGATAGATTGATTGGATGCTGACATGTATTTTTCAGTTCGAGATATTCTGCTTCAGGAAGTCCCACAGGAGGTGAAGGATCTGCCATGATCTCGTCTATCACGATATCATATTGTTTTGCAGCATAAAATGAAAAGACAGATTCGCTAGTCTGCATAATGTTTCCCCATTCATCGCTGATTCCATGAATTGTTATGGTATGCTGAAATCCATTTTGAAAACTGCCGGCAAATTCAAGGTGTGCAATTGAATGATTAGCCGTGTCTCGTTGTGCTGAAATGGGATGACCAACACCATCACTTACCATATAATTGCTGATTTGGGAAGCCTGTACTGCATCAACAGGTTCAGAAAAATGAATATCAAGCACCGATGCCGAAAGCGCTGTAACAGATAAAATAGACGGGGGATTTATATCAGGCTGGTATGGATGGATGTCAATATCATCAAAGAAATGTTTCTGAAAAAAACTGGTTGTACTCTGCCTCACCAGAATGCCGAAAAATTCAGAAGACTGATATGTTGAGTCCGAAAAACTTCCTTCTGTAACAAAGTTTCCTGTATTACCAGCATCTCTTTGCAGAATAAATGTAAATGCGGCATTCCGGATCACACGTATGCGTAAGGTATTATCTGAAGTGTTCAGTATGCCATCTGCTCCATCAATTAATTTTGTAATTCCATTGATGTCTTTGCGGTAAAGTGATACCTCATCCTGCGTATTACCGATCCGGATAAAATACCCAGTTAATGTAGTTGAAAGAAGGTTACCAGCTGAAGCTCCGAGATAAACATCAACATAATTTGCTCCGGAAGGATTAAACGCCATTCTCACAAGAAAATTCCATTCAGTTTGTATAGCAGCAGAATTGGTAGTTGAAAGATAGAATGTGTTATTGGGAACAATAGATGCCGACTGCAGCTGACCCGATGCGTTAACAATCCAGTCATTCGTGTTTCCTGTCCAGAGAGGCGAAGAAATAAAATCACCATCCTGGAAGTTTTCCTTGAGCTGAGCGCGTGATGTAAAAAAGAATAAACTTACCTCACAAAGCAGAATCATTCTCCTGAGCATCACGCAATCTATACTGCCAGAGAAAAAATATCAGGGGTAAAACCACATAATGTTTGGTGAAAAAAACTTTTCGTAATACTTTCGTGCGCGATGAAAAAAATGAAACATACGAAGAATCATAAACAGACCGCCGTTGTGGAAGGTATGTAATTTTGTATGTCAGCATATTACGAGCCTTCCATTTTGGGAGGCTTTTTTATTGCTAAGAGCTAAAGGAGAAGAAAGAGAAAAGAGTGTTGCGTTAAGAGGAAAAGCTCTCCCGGATGACTCCATTCGGACGGGAGCAAGAGAGTAAAAGAGTTATTAATCTCTTTATCCCTTTTTCTCTTTTAGCTCTTAGCCCAACATGAAATTAAATTTGTAAATCATAAAATACCGTTCATGAAAGTTGCAGTTGTTGGCGCTACGGGACTTGTAGGAACAAAAATGTTGCAGGTGCTGGCGGAAAGAAAATTTCCGGTTGATGAACTTATTCCCGTTGCCTCAGAGAAATCTGTTGGAAGGGAAGTAGAATACAAAGGAAAGAAATACAAGGTTGTGAGTATGAAAGATGCAATAGCTGCGAAACCTGCTGTAGCCATATTTTCTGCTGGTGGAAGTACTTCCCTGGAGTGGGCACCTCAGTTTGCAGCTGCAGGTATAACAGTGATTGATAATTCTTCAGCATGGAGAATGGATCCAACAAAACCTCTTGTTGTGCCGGAAGTAAATGCAGATGTATTAACAGAAAATGACAGGATCATTGCCAATCCCAACTGTTCCACCATACAAATGGTAGTAGCACTGCAACCGCTCCATAAAAAATATAAAATAAAAAGGGTCGTTGTTTCTACTTACCAGAGCGTAACAGGAACAGGAAAAAAAGCTGTTGACCAGTTGTTCAACGAACGTTCAGGAAGGGAAGGAGAGATGGCTTACAAATACCAGATCGATCTGAATGCATTGCCGCAGATCGATGTGTTTCTGGATAATGGATATACCAAAGAAGAAATGAAAATGATCCTGGAAACAAGAAAGATCATGCAGGATGACTCCATTCGGGTTACTTCAACAACCGTTCGCATTCCGGTTATGGGCGGACACAGTGAAAGCGTAAACGTTGAATTTGAAAAAGATTTTGAACTGAATGAATTGCGTAAAATTCTTTCGGAAGCACCAGGCATCATTGTTCAGGATGACCCGTCAAAACAGGTTTATCCGATGCCTTTGTGGGCACATGAAAAACATGAAGTGTTTGTTGGAAGACTGAGACGCGATGAAACGCAGCCCAACACGTTAAACATGTGGATCGTGAGCGATAACCTGAGGAAGGGTGCTGCTACGAATGCGGTGCAGATTGCGGAGTATCTGCTGAGCAGGAAGTTTATTTGATGATACGTTAACAGGTTGATACGTAGTGAACTTATTTCGAACAATTCCTACAGTTGTGACTAAAGGTATCAACCTATTAAACTATTACCCTGTCAACGTATCAACTAATCAACAAAATTCGCCAGGCAGATTTATATTTGACTCTCTTTTCTTATCTTTAAAAACAGCCCCGTCCTTCTTCATAAGAGTTGAAAAATTACTTTATGAGGAAATTATACACTGCACCAACATTATTAATTTTCTTTTTTTCAGTTACCCAGGCACAAACTCTACGTCCTGAATTTCCCTATACTAATGGAACAGTAAATGCCATAGCCAAATCAGGTAATACTTATACATTGGTGGCGATTTCACTCACGTAGGCCCAAAGGTTTCATATGGGGCTTATATTAATAAATTAACAGGGTTACCTGATCCGGCCTTTGTTCAGCCTAACGGATTTGTTTTCACTTCCATTGCCGATGGTAGTGGTGGCTTTTATATAGGGGGTGATTTCACTAATGTCGGAGGTATTTCGCGTAACGGTCTTGCCCGTATCAATGCAAATGGTACACTGAATACATGGAATCCGGCAACAACCGGAGGCATACGGTCCATGGTTTTGAATGGTAATGAATTGGTTGTAGGAGGAGCTTTTACTAGTGTAGGAAGCCAGCCAAGGCAAAAACTTGCCGCCATAGATATTACAACCGGTCAGGTTACATCGTGGAACCCTGGTGCTAGTTCATCAGTGGTCGCTCTTTTGAAATATGGAAATACAATTTATGCGGGAGGCTTTTTTTCTACTGTGGCTGGAGAAGTCCGACATTCACTTGCGGCTTTTGATGCTACTACCGGGTCATTGACTCCATGGAATCCAGATGTTATATCCTATTCAGGTGCACAATATGTTCAGGCATTGGCCATAAGCGGAAATAATTTATATATCGGTGGTGGTTTTAATTCTGTTGGAGGAATCAACCGGAATTATCTTGCAGCGGTTGATATTGCAACCGGCATTCCCACTGCCTGGAATCCAAACCCTAATAATTATGTCCAATCCATACAAATAAATGGAACAACAGTATATACCGGGGGGTATTTTCAGAGTATAGGCGGCCAACCGAGAAATTACATAGCCGCGCTTGATGCTACAACCGGGTTAGCTACTTCGTGGAATCCTGGTGCCAATATTACCGTTTTATCGTTAAGCCTTGCTCCTGATGCAATTTATGCGGGAGGAAATTTTCAGTCTTTTGGTGGTCAGCCCATAAAATATCTCGCGGCTGCAGACTTGGTAACGGGAAATGCAATTAGCTGGAATCCAAAAGCAAATGGAAATGTTTATACAGTAGCATTTGATGGCAATGGTGTATATGCAGGCGGTGAATTTACCGCAATCGGGAACGGTCAGCCACGTAACCGGGTGGCAGCACTGGATGCTACAACGGGTGAGATTCTTGATTGGAATCCGGATGTAAATGGTTCGGTGCGAGCATTAGCCGTCAATAATAATTTTATTTATATAGGCGGACAATTTACCCAAGTAAAAAATCAATCAAGAAACCTGCTTGCAAGGGTAAATACAGATGGGTCTATTGATTCCTGGAATCCAAATGTATTGCCAATATCTTCCCCATCATATACTTCATTTATCGAAGCATTTGCTTTTGATAATAACATAGTTTATGTTGGCGGGTCTTTTCATACCGTAAATGGACAGAACCGACAGCGCATTGCAGCGATTGATCTGGTAACCGGACAGCCTACTTCCTGGAATCCAGGTGTATATTTTGCTTTTGGCGGTTTAGCTTTCGTGCACGAGATTGTTTTAGATGGAAACAAAGTTATTTTTTGTGGTGACTTTGACATGGTAGGAGGCCTGGACGATGCAGGAGGAGTAGGAAGAAGTGGTGTTGCAGAAGTGGATAATGCAGGAAATGTTTTGCCATGGAATTCGAACACGCATTCCTTTGTTTTTTCTATTACAAAAAAGGATAACCTTTTATACGCAGGTGGACAATTTGATTACATGGGTGGATCCAGGAACAAAATTGCTGCCGTTGATATCAATACAGCCATTGCAAACTCCTGGAATCCTAATGCCAATAATGCCGTAAATGAAGTGAAGATTGATGGAAACACAGTGTACGCAGGTGGAATCTTCACAAGTATTGGCGGACAAACAAGAAACAGGATTGCCGCACTTGACGCCACCACCGGTCTGGCTACATCATGGGACGCGAACGCCAACAGCAATGTTCTTTCCATTTTGCCAGACGGCAATACGGTTTTTGTCGGAGGAAATTTTACAACCATCACTGGTCAACCAAGATCCTATTTTGCAGCACTTGCCAATGCAGTAGAGGCGCCATTACCAGTTCACATTCTTGCATTCAATGCAAAAGCAGAATATAATTCCAAATGGAAAGTATCAGTTGACTGGAGTACCGCTTCTGAAACCAACAGTGATTATTATGACATTGAAAGAAGTTCGGATGGAAAAAAATGGTCTTCCATCGGAAAAGTAACTGCTGCTGGTAATTCTGCATCCGCTCGCAATTACCATTTTGCTGATGAAAATCCATTGCAGTCAGTTTCTTATTACAGATTGAAACAGGTGGACGCTGATGGTAAATTCATTTATTCTTCTGTTGCCGTAATCAGTATTTCCGGAAAAGGAATCAGTGTGCTGGTGTATCCGAATCCTGTAAAGGATATTTCAAGATTCATGATCACATCTCAAAAAAGAAAACAGGTGAGTTATGAGCTGATCGATTCCAGGGGTGCAGTGATACAAAAAGGAACTTATTCACTTCAATCTGGCACCAATTTATTCGATATGCCAGTCAGCCAGTTATCGAAAGGAGTTTATTACCTGGCAGTAAATGATGAAACTGGTTCAGTGCGGGTGAAGGTGGTGAAGGAATGAAAACGTGAATCGTGAATCGTCAATCGTCAATCGTCAATGTGAGTGTCCCTATTTCTACTAATCTTTGGTTGATAGAAAAAAAGATCTCTTCCATTCACGATTTACGATTGACGATTCACGTTTGAGGTTTCACGCCACTTATCTTCTCTTCCTGTACGGAAAATGCCTTCCAAACAGATCGGTAATATTATTCACCAGGTCTTCTGATGAACTATTATAGTCAGTACTACCTCTGTAACTATCGTTCCAGAGAGTCCTTCCATCACTGATCACGTTACAGGATGCATAAAGATCATTTGTTTTGCTGGAAACATAAGGTACGGGCAGCCTGCCGCCGCTGATTGTAGACAGAACCTGTGTGCCCATATCTATTCCCATTGAAGCGAGGTCGCTCATGTAACGCTTTTTCTGGATGCGCATACGTACTACAGCATCCACACCAAGCAGATTAGCGAGCTTTTTATCATCTTCTTTCCACGATTGGCGAACACCAATATTATTTTCCTGAAGAAGTTTTAAAGTTGTACTGATGTCCTGCACACTGATATAAGTAGTGTACTTTTTTGAGTTGGCATGATTCAGAATGCCATTAAAAAGCGAATTCTGAAAAGTTGTTGATTCTGTTTCTTCAATTTTTGCAATCTGGTCGGGTGTAATGTTCTTTGGCGGTACACCGGTAAAGATCATTTCAGCAGGAAGGATCGCAATGATCTTGTGTGTTCTTGTCTGCTGTTCAAAACTTGATGAGGTGTAGTAATTGTGGCTTCCGCAGGAAGCAATTAAGAGCAATGCTGCAGAACATAAAATAAGTGGGTTGGATAATTTTATTTTCATAGCGGTTTGGATTGGCTAAACAAATTAAAAAATAATCTTCTATTCTCATAGCAAAGCAGAAAAAATAATATATGGATTAGTGAATTATGTCAACCTTCTTGGCTTGGTATGCATTTATATTGAACAACGAGACTATGAGTAATCGCTTAATCTATTAATACTTATATAGTTACTTATATTATTTTTTTGTAGCTACTAACTGTAATGCATGAGCGCTATTTATTTGACTGACATAGGCTATTTTGTTTAACAATTATTTCAGGTGTTTGAGGTAGAATATCTGCCACCTGAACCAGCGTTTCAACTTTAGGCTGGAAAGCTGTCTGAACATGGGCTCAATATTCCATCGTATCCTAAATATTTTTTGAAAGGATCGAAAGCATCTAGGTTAAAGCATTCTTGCTTTTTTTACAAATGAATTGCTGTTGATGATGTTTGTAATTTCTGATGAAATGTTACCTAACGATAAATCATACCTGTAATTGCTGCCGGTGATGTTCCTCTTATCTTTTCAA
>JBJMLW010000388.1:0-3416 GCA_045805105.1 Flavisolibacter sp.
GGAATATTGGCAGCGATAGTTGAAAAACATTGCATGCCGTGAGAATCATCCTCGTTAACACTGTTATCACGTGCTACAAAATCCCAGGTTGAAAGGATCTGTCCGTTTATTCTTGCACTGTCAAATGCTTTTACGGTAAGGTAGTTATTGAAACCTGCGTCCAGCATACCGATCTGCATTCCCTGTCCGCGCAAACCGATGTTATGAAGAAATTCGCCATTATGGATATGTACCTGCGCCAATGAAGCCCCATAATTATAAAAGTCTGCAAGGGTTCCATTTTCTCTGTGCTGTGGCAGAGGAAGCTCATTATCTTCAGTTTTATGATTTAAACTAATGGAAGATGTTCTCGGTGCTATAGGCGAAACAGCTTTTACAAAACTGAATGAATTTATTTTGGTAAGAGCAGATGCATCACTGGTTAGAATGGATATGGAATTCAACCATCGTGATGTATTCAGAATGGTAACAGATCCGGAAGTGCGGATACTATCTAAATACCTCGGTGTGATGGGAAGATCGGTACTGTCAATTGCAATTGAATACCTGGTTCTCCGGTCGATAGCTCTTTGAGAAAGATAAGTGAGTGGTGAAGAAATTGAAAATGGATTGGTACCCTTGTTCCTGAATGTAATGATATATTTTGTCTGTGAATTGCCTTCCTGTACCATTGCCATCGCAATGAGTAAACACCAGCTGAATTTCTTCATATCCTTAATTATGATCGATCATGGTTCTTTTTATTATGAACCCATGTTTTTGCGCAGATGGGATATTGTCATGCGGCGGTTGAAAATCCCACATAGCCCACTCCTGGTAAACAAGACCAATGCCTTTTGCATATTTATCCAGCTGATGATCTACCGATGCATACACATTCACATTGATCGGAATATTTTCAAATCGATCAACACCATTCACCGTCACCACATCATGGATAATTTTTCCTCTTAAAGTATCTGTTTCGCCGATTGATGAATAATAAGCATTCCAGTCATCCATTTCCATATCTCCATCATTCTGGAAACTGTATAATGCACGCAATGGGTTGTCCGGAAGAAAATGATTCGGATTCCATGAAAATTCCTCTTTCAAAGGCAGGCTAAGTTTTACGAACCGCAAATTATTTTCAATTTTTTCAATTGTTTTTCCTGTCGGCGTCAAAAAATAAGAACCTGCAGGAGACCATGGAAGACTTCCGGCTGAATCACGGATGTAACGAAATACCCTGAAGCTGGGCCGCCCCAGAGCATCAGGAACAGGTATATCTATGATATGTTTTTCCTGGTAATAGTGTGTTTCGGCAACCGTATTAAAATCAACAAAAACGGTTGAATCAAGTCGATAGGTAATGAATTTGCCGGTTTGGAGTGGCATGTAATCAGACAAAGGTTCTGATGTGAGATCATCAGTTTTATTACAACTAAAGGCAACAGCTGCAATCAATACCGGAATAAATAACCTTGAAAAATTTGCTCTCATAGTAAATGGATTCATAGTGTCCATAATGGCGGACATATAAGCCTTAAAGCTAATAAAAATACCCCGGAAATACCAGAGGTTTTGATAAAAGAGTACAACAGCTGCAGCGTTGGTGTGAAAAGGGTTCTGGCGGATAGAGTCAGATTATTTTCTGACAATAATTCCTCCGCCAACAACATCATTCCCTTCATAAAACACGGCACTCTGACCTGGGGCAATACCTTTCGCTTTTTCGTAAAAATTTACAGAAACATCCTGATCAGACGGATGGATCGAAGACAGTGTTCCGGGGTCTTTATAACGGATTTTTGTAAGTACATCCATTTTTTCCACGAGGTTCGTGTATTTGATCCAGTTAACTTTTGAAACCAGCATTTCTTCTTTTTCAAGATCCTGTTCATCGCCAAGTACAACAGTGTTCGTTTCAGGATCAATAGACGTCACAAAAGCAGGTTTACCCAGGGCAATATCGAGGCCTTTACGTTGCCCGATTGTATAAAAAGGATAGCCTTTATGGCGACCAAGGATTTTTCCTTCTCGGTCCACAAAATATCCGCCATTCACTTTTTCTTCCAGTCCTTCTACTTTTCTTTTCAGAAAACCACGGTAATCGTTGTCAGGTACAAAGCAAATTTCGTAGCTCTCACTTTTTTTTGCTAGTTCAGGGTAGCCGAAATCGTGCGCCATCTGGCGGATTTCCGTTTTACGATAACCACCTAAAGGCAGCAACGTACGGCTAAGTAGGTCCTGTTGCAAGCCCCACAATACATAGCTCTGATCTTTTACCTCATCTGCACCTTTTGATATAACAAAACGACCATTTGCATGCTGGCTTACTGTTGCATAATGACCTGTTGCAATAAACTCGCATTCCAGGGCATCAGCACGTTTCAAAAGTGCGCGCCATTTGATATGTGTATTGCAAAGAACACAAGGGTTTGGTGTACGTCCCGCGATGTATTCATCAACAAAATTGTCTACAACGAAACTTCCGAATTCATCGCGTATATCAAGAATATAATGTGGAAATCCATGTTCCACTGCCGCCATGCGGGCATCATTAAAACTGTCGAGGTTGCAGCAACCGGTTTCTTTTTTTGAGCCTCCGCTGACAGCATAGTCCCACGTTTTCATAGTGATTCCCACTACTTCATAACCCTGCTCATGAAGCATCAATGCGGTTACGGTACTGTCGATACCGCCACTCATTGCAACGAGAACTTTTCCTTTTTTGCTCATTTGGACAGCAAAGATAAGCAGAAGCTATCAGCTGATAACTTCGAGCGGCGAGCAGATTTCGTCCCATTTGAAAGGGATTTCCTCTTTAAGCACAAATCCGCGTAATCCTTTATAATCCGCGAATTCCGCGATCAATTATAGCATTTCATTATGAATCTGAATACTGAGCTTCAGAAGATAATAATCGTAATTTAAACCTCGTTATATCATTGCTGCTTCATGAGACAAAGACTTCTGCTATTGAACCTCTGCATATTTTTCGCGGCGGCAGCGTACGCACAAAACTATAAGGTATATGGAGAGGTTTCCAATCTGAAACTTGAATCTCTTGCCTTTGCGAGCATCCAGGTAAAAAATTCCAAAATAGGAACCATATCAAAAGAAGATGGTACTTATGAACTTTTACTGGATGATGGGAAGTATGATCTTGTTGTGACCATGCTCGGATATAAACCGCAGGTGATCCCGATCATAGTTAGAAAAGAATCATATCTCCTGAATATTATACTGGAAGAGGACAGCCAGAATTAATCAGCAGTTGTCATCCGTGGAAAATACAAGGATCCGTCTGAAGAAATCATCCGTAATGTCATTCGGCACAAGGAGGATATAATGGATGCGTCTGGAAGCTGGTCGGCAGAGGTTTATATAAAAGCCATACAGGAGGATTCGGTATCAAAAAAGAATAAAAAGAC
>JBJMLW010000389.1:0-24903 GCA_045805105.1 Flavisolibacter sp.
CTCAACATATAAAAACAAAGTAACGAAGCTGGTTGCACCGGTTCCTCCAGGATCGCGTACTCTTGGCCGCCTGGCTGTTGGCCAGCCTTTCGGACAGTTCTTTGGAAAAAAATATGCAGGTGTTGATCCCGCTAACGGAGATGCTTTATACTTCAAAGCTGACGGTACTACAACGAGTTCATATAGCGCAGCGGAAGATATGATTATAGGAGACCCGAATCCGGATTTTTATGGAGGATTCAATAACAAGCTTTCTTACAAAAATTTTGACCTCGATATCCAGTGCCAGTTTGTTGAAGGTGCAGATGTTTATAACATTGCAGGCTTCTTCCAGTCTGTGAACGGCGATTACTTCGACAACCAGACAATTGACCAGATGGATTTCTGGAAAAAACCAGGCGATATTACAATGGTTCCACAGCCAAGATTATATGCCGGCAATGGTGCAGGAAAATCTTCCCGCTGGGTGCAGGATGGATCCTATTTCAGAATTAAAAGCGCAAACCTTGGTTACAATTTTACACGTGCCGTATTGCGCCGTGCACATATTGACAATGCACGTGTATATATAGCAGGTACAAACCTTCTTACAAGAACCAAGTATAAAGGATATGATCCTGAAGTAAACACAACTTATATTGGAAACATTAACCTTGGTCATGACTTTTATACACCTCCTCAGGCAAGAACAATCAGTGTAGGAGTAAATTTTGGATTTTAATAATTAATGAAAAACAATGAAAACAATCATAAAAATTTTCACTTTATCGTTGCTGTGCCTTGCTGCCTGCAATAAAAAACTCGACATTTCTCCAAAGCAAAGTGTTGATGCAACGGTTGCCCTTACTACACCGGATGATGTTGAATCGGCTATTGTAGGCGCATATTCCATTCTTGGACATGGTGCGTTGTATGGTACCAACCTGTTTATGTTAGCCGACCTGCAGGCATCAGAAAATTATGATTCCTGGAGAGGAACATTCCAGGGACAAAGGCAGGTTGCCAACAAAACCATGACCCGCGATAATTCTGAAGCTTCACGAACATGGACAGATGCATACAGGGCCATCAACATGGCAAATGTTGTACTTGATGCTTTACCTGTTGTGAAAGATGCGAGTCAGAAAACAAGACTTGAAGGTGAAGCACTTTTTATCCGCGGAATACTTCACTTTGAGCTGGTACGTTATTTTGCATTGCCATGGGGTGCAACACCAGCCAACGATCATATTGGTGTTGTTATCAAAACAAAAGCTTCAAATGATGAAACAGATGCATTTGAAAAGATTCCAAGAAGCAAAGTTTCTGATGTTTACCAGCAGGTGATTTCAGATCTTACAACAGCGGTAACGAAACTGCCATCCGATAATGGAACAAGGGCAGACAAGTATACTGCATTGGCTTTTCTCGCACGTGTTTACCTGCAGAAAGGTGATTATGCCAATGCATTGAATGCAGCGAACCAGGTTATTGCAAGCAACAAGTATAAAATGAATGCTTCGGTACGTGCTGTTTTTGATAACAAGAATACTGCAGAATCTATCTGGGAAATCCAGCAGAATGACCAGAATAATGCGGGAACTTCCAATGACGGCATGGCTACTTTTTATGCAAGTCTGCCGGGAATCGGGCGTGCTGACGTACGTATCAATTCAAACTGGGTGGCCCAGTATGACCCAAATGACCTGAGACGACTTGAATGGTACTATACAGGTACAGGTGCAAGACCCGGCAACCTGTATACAAGCAAATGGAAGTCGTTCAGCCAGAATCTTCCGGTAATAAGAATTGCTGAGATGTATCTGATCAGGGCCGAATGCAACCTGCGTCTCGGATCTGCTGTTGGTGATACTCCGCAGAATGATCTTGCTAATATTAGAAATCCTGTAAGAACAAATCTTCCAGTTATCGTGAATCCCACTCTGAATGACGTTCTTAATGAACGTTTCCTGGAACTTGCTTTTGAAGGATTAAGAATTCATGATTTGAAAAGATTGAAAATGCCAACCGGAACATTTGCATGGGACAGTCCTTTGCTTGTGTTCCCTATCCCGCAAAGAGAAGTAGATGCGTCGGAAGGTGTGATTGTTCAAAACCCCGGCTATTAAATAAACAAGGGAGATACAGTGTTCACTGGTCTCCCTTGTTCATAATTATATTTTAATCTGTTCGTTGTTGTGATCGTAAAACCTGAACTCGGTAAGGTGATAATTATTATCCGATTTTAATTGCGTTGTTTGTCCAAACTTCCTTTTCCATTTGGAAAGTTTCGACCATAGCCATCCCTTCGTGAGGTATGCATAAACAATCGGGTGTACAACCAGAGTAAGACTTTTGTGTTTATGTGTTATAAGGTAGTTCAGATTTTTTTCAATCTCGTCTTCCAGGATCAGTGTTGATGCAATTTTACCTGTTCCATTACATGTAGGACAAACCTCCTGCGTGTTGATGTTCATCTCTGGCTTCATGCGTTGCCGTGTGATCTGCATCAATCCAAACTTTGAAATCGGCAGAACGGCATGCTTTGCCCTGTCGGGCCTCATGAAGTTTTCCATCGCTTCGATCAGCTTCTTTTTATTTTCCGGAAGCTTCATGTCGATGAAGTCAACTACAATGATCCCGCCTATATCTCTTAGCCGTAGCTGACGTGCAATTTCATCAGCAGCTTCAAGGTTGGTTTCAAGTGCATTCTGTTCCTGGTTATTGCTTACACTTTTATAACCACTGTTCACGTCAATCACATGAAGCGCTTCAGTGTGTTCAATAATCAGGTAAGCACCACTGTTAAGGTTAACAGTTTTACCGAATGATCCCTTCACCTGCTTGGTAATTCCAAACTGGTCAAAGATGGGTGTGCCATTCTGGTGAAATGCAACTATGTCGGCTTTTTCAGGTGCAATACGCTGAATATAAGTTTTCGTTTCTGAAAAAATTCCTTTGTCGTTCGTTACAATCCTGTTGAAGTCTTCGTTCAGGAGGTCGCGCAGGATACTCGTCGTCTTAGTTTGCTCACTCAGGATTTTTGCTGGTGCCACAGCTCCCCGGAGATTCTGCTGGATTGCCTTCCACATGGCAGTAAGATCCGACAGGTCTTCATGCAGTTCGGCGGTATTTTTTCCTTCTGCTGCGGTTCTTACAATAACACCGAAATTTTTAGGTTTGATTGATTCAACTATTCGCTGCAATCTTTTCCTTTCATCTGAAGAATGTATTTTTCTCGATACAGCAACGATGTCATTAAAGGGAGTAAGCACTATAAAACGACCGGGTAGAGAAAGTTCACAACTTAACCGCGGGCCTTTGGCCGCAATAGGTTCCTTCAGGATCTGAACAAGAATATTGGGTTTTCCTCCCAGTACTTCATTGATCTTACCTGTTTTTATTATTTCCGGCTCTACGGTAAAGTTTGCAAAGTCAAGACCTTCAGGCGATTTGTCATTGATGGTCATCTGTGTGAACTTCAGAAGAGAGCGAGCATAAGGACTCAGGTCGGTATAATGTAAAAAGGCATCCTTTTCATATCCAACATCAACAAATGCTGCATTAAGTCCGGGTATCAGTTTCTTTACTTTACCCAGATACAAATCACCCACTGCAAACCGAGCATCTGTTTTTTCAGTGTGCAGTTCAACGAGTTTTTTGTCTTCGAGTAAAGCAATGTCTACGCCATGGGCAGTAGAATTAATAATCAGTTCCTTGTTCACATTACTTCAGCTTTAATATATGCTATGGTAATGCTGCTTGCTTGTACCTGTTGCTGCAGTAATTTCTCGTAAATTATAGCGGGGCAATTGAAGGGAAGAATGCAATCGGTATTTGTGCAATCAGCGAAATGTGCCGGAATTATTCCGGCGCATTAATCAGAACCTATTTGTTTCTTTTCTTATGACGGTTCTTTCTTAATCTTTTTTTCCTTTTGTGCGTCGCAATTTTATGACGCTTTCTTTTTTTACCACAAGGCATACTTCGTTAATATTTTATTATGATCTATTCTTTAATCTGGCAATTCTTGCCTCAACCTCATTTTTCATTTCCTGATTGGTGATCAGTGGTAACAATTTTGAATACCACCTTACCGCTTCAGCATTGTTCTGCAGTTGTTCTTCAGTTTCGGCTACCCTGATAATGGCTTCAAGGTTTGATGGTTGCAGGGAAGCAACCCTTTTAAACCTTTCACTTGCCTTTTCCAGCTGGCCCGACATAAGACTTGCCTTACCAAGTGTCATTTGTGCGAAGACATTTGTAGTGTCTTTGTCGGCCACTTTCCTGATCATGCCAATACCTTCCATTGGCATGGCGAAACCACCATAAACATATACCGCGCCTAAACCAACCCTGGAAGAATCATTGTCGGGATTCAGTTTAAGCGATCGTTCAAAGAGGTCTTTTGCCTGGAAAGCTTCCCATTGTCTGACGAGCGGGCTGGCTTCATCCACCAGGTTGTTCAACAACAAATGGGCTGCAAATGTGAGGGATTTTTCTGAATTTTCCAACCTGGCTGCTTCGGCTGTATACCAGGCAGCTGGTGGAAATACACCTGCACTGTCTGCCCAAAAACTTGCCAGCTGATGATATATATGAAGCTTCTGTTCTTTAACATCTCCTCTTGATATACTATGTTCAAGAGTATTCAGTCGGAGCATCTGTTCTTCACTCAGCGATTCTTTTGCATGAAACAAAATGCTGTCGGTGGAGTATGACAAAGAGGATGATTGTCCCGCCATTATTTTAGCGGGAGCGTGAGGTCCGAAAATTTCTTTTCGTGTTGCAGCAAAGAGCCCAATAACAAGTAAAATGGCGATGCCGGCTGTAATCCACTGTGGTCTTTTCATCATGTCCTTCTGAATGAAGGACGCAAAGTTACTGTACTGCTGTCAGTTTCTTCACTTCCGCAACAAACTCCTTTGCCGGTTTAAAAGCAGGAATGTTGTGTTCAGGAATGTGAACTGCAATGTTCTTTTTAATATTCCGGCCGATCTTGGCTGCTCTTCTTTTGGTTATAAAAGAGCCGAATCCACGGATATAAATATTTTCACCTTTTGAAAGTGAATCTTTTATTTCTTTGAACATGGACTCAAGGGTTACCAGAACATCAACTTTGGGAATACCAGTTTTTTCTGAGATCTGGTTAACTAAATCTGCTTTTCTCATAGCAAAGTTTTAGAAGGTTGTAAACAATATAGCACAAAATACAATGATTGTCAATAGAATATAGAATATTTTTACAGACCCTACCTAATTTCAATCATGTCAACCCCTTCACTGCAAAAAATTTCTCTTTCTGCCGGCAGTCAGAATCGCCATGCTTTTACTGCTGCACTGCTCAAATGGAACAGGAAGGAAAATGACCGGAACATGCCCTGGAAAGGTGAAAAAAATCCTTACAGGATATGGCTTAGCGAGATCATTTTACAACAAACCAGAGTAGAGCAGGGCCTCAAATATTATGAAAAGTTTATCAGCATCTTCCCCGACATCCATGCTTTGGCGGCCGCTCCTGATGAAAAAGTATTCAAATTATGGGAAGGACTTGGCTATTATTCCCGTTGCAGGAACCTTATTCATAGCGCAAAATTCATAGCAGATCATTTAAACGGAAAGTTTCCGGATAATTTTCAATCAATACTTGAACTTAAAGGGATTGGAAATTATACTGCTGCAGCGATCGCTTCGTTCGCTTATAATTTACCTCATGCTGTTCTTGATGGGAATGTATACAGGGTGTTATCTCGAATCTTTGACATTGATACTCCCATAGATTCTGTTTATGGGAAAAAAGAATTTGCAGCCCTCGCTAATGAACTTTTACCTGTAAATCATGCAGGTGAATATAACCAGGCTATTATGGACTTTGGTGCGGTTGTTTGTAAACCGGCTCCTGTATGTTCAAGCTGTTTTTACCAGATGAGTTGTCCTGCTTTTTTAAAAAGTAAACAGGATCTTCTTCCTGTAAAACAGAAGAAGGCAACCATTCGCAAGCGGTGGTTATATTATTATGCAACAGTTTATTCAGATGCAATGCTGATCCGGCAACGAAAGACCAATGATATATGGCAACAGTTATTTGAATTTCCTCTTGTAGAAACTCCTTCCCCATTACGTGCTGACAGACAGTTACAATTTTATCGCGATCAGTATGGAATTACTAATTATGAAGTGATTGAACACATAGAAAATCAGCAAAAACTCACTCACCAGCATCTTAGCTTTGGTTTGTATTACATCATTCTAAAAAACAAAATTGACGTACCAGGCTTTGAATGGGTTTCTCTTTCCAGGCTCGATCAGTTCGCTTTTCCAAAAACCCTGCAATTGTTTCTCTCCAGGTTGAAGTAATGACCGTAATCAAGTGCTGGCAGCAAATTTGATTATCTTTTTTAAATTTATAAGAGGATTTTGTTAGACGAACATCACAGATAAATCAGAAAGCATGAGAGGTGTAAACAGGGTTATGCTCATTGGCAATTTGGGTAAAGATCCGGACGTTCAATTTCTCGAGGGGAATATTGCCGTAGCCAAGTTCCCGCTGGCAACAACGGAAACCTTTAAAGACAGATCAGGAAAATTGATATCCCAAACCGAATGGCATACGGTTGTTTTATGGAGAGGACTTGCAGAACTGGCTCAGAAATACCTTCACAAAGGAAGTCTGGTTTACATTGAAGGGAGGCTCCGCACAAGAAGCTGGGAAGACAAGGATGGCAACAGGAAGTTTGCAACTGAAGTTGTAGGAGATAATCTTATCATGCTTGATAAAAGAACGGATAGCGGTCCGAATGCAAACAATATGCACAATGATTCAGGAATTGAAGGATTAAACAACCCAGACACTTCCATGGGAGAACCTTCTGCTGATCTCGGGTTTTAAATAATTAGGGTTATTTTCGCGCAATAAACGGCAGGCCAGATTGACCTGCTTTTTAGTTCGTTGCGTTCACTAAAATTCTGGAATGGATCCATCGGTCAATAACTTTTTACATTCCCATTACCAACAACTGATTGCGATCAACCCGCAAAGCACTGTATTCCTGGTTGTGTTTCTTTTTATTCTACTGCTCCTGAGTTTTATTATTTCCGGAGCTGAGGTTGCCCTGTTTTCTCTTCAGAACCGCGATGTAAACATGTTGAAAACAAAACAGCATGCAGCTGCACGGCGGCTGACAACATTGATGGAAGAGAGAAAGGCGGTATACACCTCGCTTCTCATTGCAAGCGGCGTATTTAATATCAGTATTATTATTCTTTCGAATTTTCTTCTTTCACCCGTTATTCATTTTGGAACGGTAAACTTTATTATCCCGATCGATATTGATATGCTCATCAAGATTGTGATAATTGCAATTGTGATTGTATTCTTTGGAAGGATGCTTCCAAAAGTATGGGCAACACAGAACACCCTGCGTTTTGCCTATAATGTGTCTTCCGTTGTTGAAGCACTTCACCTACTGCTTAGAAGAATCAGTCTTAGAATGGTAGCCATCGCCGACCAGATCGCCGAAACAAGTGGTGCCAATGAATCAGAGGCCACGAGCATGAAGGAACTTGATGCTGCCATTGAAATCAACAATGTAGGCACCTCAATAGAAGAAAAAAATATTCTCAAGGGTATTGTAAAGTTCAGCAACATCACTGTGAAACAGATCATGAAGTTCAGGCTTGATGTAAACGGTGTTGACTACAATATGGCCATTCAGGACTTAATCAGGAAAGTTGCCGACCTGCATTATTCAAGACTTCCTGTTTATAAAACGAGCCTTGATGAAATTGTAGGAGTATTGAATACAAAAGACCTTCTGATGCGTTTAAAGAATAGTGAGCCTGACTGGCATGCGCTGATAAGGCCAACGCTATTTGTTCCTGAATCTAAACTGATAAAAGACCTTTTAAAAGAATTCCAGACCAGGAGAATTCACTTTGCAGTTGTTGTTGATGAATTTGGCGGAACAAGCGGTATTGTAACAATGGAAGATATACTTGAGGAAATTATCGGAGATATAAGGGATGAGTTTGACGAAGAAGAAAATGCAGTGAGGAAAGTTGATGATCAAACATACATCGCTGATGCAAAGATTCTTTTGTACGACCTGTGCCGGTCGATGCGACTGCCTATTGATACATTTGATTCCGTTAAGGGCGAAAGTGATTCACTTGCAGGCCTTGTTCTTGAAATTGCCGGTGAATTTCCTGCAATTAATGAATCTGTTGAAAGCGGCGACTTTGAATTTACGGTGCTGGAGGTTGAAAAAAACAGGATCAAATCTGTCAAGATTTTTATCAATGACGAACGAAATGAAAACTAATTTATTTCTGTGCCTGATCGTAGTATGTATCCTTTCGTGTAATTCCGATTATGTTGCCCGCCCCCGGGGTTATTTTAAAATAAGTTTACCTGAAAAGAAATACCAGTTATTCGACCGGCCCGGATTTCCTTACACATTTGAATATCCGGTATATGGTGAGATTGTTCAGGATTCATTATTCTTCGACCAGCTTGCCGAAAATCCATACTGGATCAATATAGATTTTCCCCGCTTCAACGGCAGAATTCATATTTCCTATAAAGAAATCGGAAAAAATAAATTAGATTCTCTTGTGAACGATGCTTATACAATGTCTTACAAACAGCACACATATAAAGCCTCGAAAATTGAACCGAAGGAATTTTCAACTCCTAATCATGTATCGGGTGTATACTTTACACTGAAAGGAAATACAGCTACCGGCAACCAGTTTTTCGCTACAGATTCTGTAAAACATTTTTTGCGCGGTGCACTTTATTTTTCCGTAACACCCAATGCTGATTCTCTTCTTCCCGTAAATAACTTCCTTAGAAAAGATGTTGAGCATTTAATTGAAACACTAAGGTGGAGATGAGGAGGGAAAGCTGCGCGATGCGAGCTACGCGCTGTGCGAGTCAAATGCACTGTTAGCTAAGGAGTGTTGATGCTAGTGACCCCATCCTCTGAATCTTTTTTGCTGCATTGATAAAATAAACCGGTGATTTTCCGGATGTCATTAACAATGTAAATATTATTAAAGTCGCGTAGCGCGTAGCGTGTAGCTGACAGCTTCTCACTTACCTTTGCCCAAATCCATTTCGTGATAGCGATTGATAATGTACTGATCAGTGATGATGTGATCGAAGCCAAGTTTGTATGCGATCTGCACAAGTGCAAGGGAGGGTGTTGTGAAGATGGCGACGCAGGTGCTCCTCTTGAAAAAGAAGAGAAGAAAATGTTGGATGAAAATTTTGAAGCGATCAGGCCCTATCTCACAAAAGAAGGGATGGAAGAAATTAACCGGAAGGGACGGTATCTTTACGACCGTGAATTTGGATGGGTAACACCTACAGTTAATGGTAAAATTTGTGCATATGGTTATCGCGACAAACAGGGTATTATCAAATGCGGAATAGAACAGGCTTATTATGATGGAAAGTCTAAATGGAAGAAACCAATCAGCTGCCATCTTTATCCTATTAAAATCTCAAGGGTAAGAGAATTTACCAATGTAAATTATGAACCACGTGAAGTGCTATGCAGCCCGGCATGCGCATTGGGAAAAAAACTGAAGGTTCCGGTTTACGAGTTTTTAAAAGAAGCACTCATCCGGAAATTCGGTGAAGAATTTTATGAAGCGTTACGGCAGGTAGCCATAGAACATTTTGAAGAAGGAAAATCAAAAAAATAATGTCTGAAAACTCATCTTCCTTCCTGGCAAAGAGTACAATAAAATCAGAAGACAGGGAGCACAGAAGAAAGATCAACTTCAATATAGCAAGGTATAATGCTGTTGTACC
Organism: Flavisolibacter sp.; assembly: GCA_045805105.1. Taxonomy (GTDB): domain Bacteria; phylum Bacteroidota; class Bacteroidia; order Chitinophagales; family Chitinophagaceae; genus Flavisolibacter. The sequence continues at coordinate 9,800 of JBJMLW010000389.1, forward strand.
AGCAGGCAAACAACAATTCACCGATACACACCTTGCCAGGGAAAAAGCAAAAAATATAAAATGGAAGGCAATTGAAACCCTGGATCGCCAGCTGGAAAAGTTTGAATCACAGATTACAAAAAGGGGAGCAAAGGTTATATGGGCAGAAACTGCCGAAGAGGCCCTGAAGGAAATACTCAACATCTGCAAAACAAAAAAATGCACCACGCTTGTAAAGAGTAAAAGCATGGTAACTGAAGAGATCCATCTGAATAAATTTCTTGAAGCAAATGGAATCAACAGTGTTGAAACTGACCTCGGTGAATATATCCAGCAGTTGGATGGAGAACCACCTTATCACATTGTAACTCCTGCTATGCACAAAAGCAAGGAAGATGTGGCAAAGCTGTTTTCGGAAAAACTCGGTACAGCATCACATCTCACTCCGTCGCAACTAACAATGGTTGCAAGAGAAAAGCTTCGCGAAAAATATATGCAGGCAGAAGTAGGGCTTACCGGTGCAAACTTCATCATTTCTGATATTGGAGGTATTGCTATTACAGAGAATGAAGGAAATGGGCGGCTCAGCTGTTCATGGCCTAAAACACATATTGTTGTTGTAGGAATTGAAAAAGTGATTCCATCTGTAACTGACCTTGCACTTTTTTGGCCGCTGCTTGCTACATATGGAACCGGACAAAAGATGACTGTTTACAGTTCCATTATAACAGGACCGAAACAGGTTGCAGAGAATGACGGTCCTGAAGAAATGTATGTTATTCTGCTCGACAACGGAAGAACAAAGCTTCTCGAAAATGAAAAAACGCGTGAATCCCTATACTGTATCCGTTGCGGCGCATGTTTGAATGCATGTCCTGTTTACAAAAATATTGGTGGTCATACATATGAAGCTACCTATAGCGGTCCTATAGGTTCCGTAATTACTCCGCATTTAAAAGAAATGGGCGACTGGAAACATCTTAGTTATGCATCTTCATTATGCGGAAACTGTACAGAGGTATGTGCAGTAAAAATTAATCTTCATGAACTTCTGCTTGAAAACAGGCACGAAGCTGTTGATGAAGGTCATTCGGTATTTGCTGAAAAGATGGCCTGGAAGTTCTGGAAGAAAGCCATGCTGAACAGGAAGATTATGAATATGGGATCTTCAAAAATGAAAAGCTGGGCTGTCAATACTTTTGTAAAAAGCTGGAAGAAGCACCGTGCCGGACTGGATTTTCCCGATAAGTCTTTTAATCAATTATGGAAGGAAAGAAAAAAAGATAGATGACGTACGATGCATTGATTTTCACTCATAGCATTACTCCCAGGCTCGTTTATGTTGTTGATTTTTTAAGTCAGTACTACGGACATTCATTTGGCATTACAAGTGATGAAGTGCGATACCGCAATGCAATTGAAAAGGTGCGGATCAATTATAGTTTTCACCGGTTGAATCCTGCTGAAATTTTTATCCATCCACATGCACTCCTTTCGGAAACATATATAAGAAGTGTAAAAGTTGAATGTTTTGAAAAACTTTCAGGTTTTGCATCATTCAAAACCTATAAAGCATTTTTCAGAGCTGAAGGTGATTTTGGTTTTGACATGCTGGCTGCCATATTTTATCTTTTGTCGCGGTACGAAGAATACCTTCCTCACCAGGCAGACAGTTATGGAAGATTTGACCATGAAGAATCAATTGCCTGGAAAAATGATTTTCTGCACCTGCCTCTTATCAACATCTGGCTGGAAGATTTCAGGAAGCTTCTTGCAGATAAGGATATTCAATTCTCCATTTCATCGTCTCAATTCACATTTCTGCCAACTTATGACATTGATATGGCGTGGAGCTTCCTGCATAAAGGTTTCAAACGTAATGCAGGTGGCATGCTGTTATCGCTACTCCAATTCAGGTTCAGGAGCCTGATGTACAGGATCAGGGTGCTCCGTGGAAAAATCAGTGATCCGTTCGATGCTTATGAATGGATGAATCACCTACACAGGTCATTCGGATTGAAACCAATTTTCTTTTTCCTTGTTGGAAAAGCCCGTAACCGTTATGATAAAAATATTGATGTGCGTAAACCGGCCTTTCAAAAACTTGTCAGAAAAATTGCTGAAACAGATAATGTAGGCCTTCATCCTTCATGGTCAAGCGGAGATCAGCCAGGATTGCTGGTAAGGGAAAAGCATTCGCTGGAAAATATTGCAAAAAAAAATATAAATACATCAAGACAACATTTTATCAGGTTTGAAATGCCTGTTACATTCCGGCGGCTCATTGAAGCAGGAATCGAATATGATCATTCCATGGGGTATGGAAGCATTAATGGTTTCAGGGCATCTATTGCCACACCTTTTTTATGGTACGACCTGAAGAAAGAAGAAAAAACAAAACTTCTCATTCATTCTTTCTGCTTTATGGATGCCAATGCATATTATGAGCAGCAGCTTGATCCTGAAGAAGCGCTTGAAGAAATGCTTCGTTATTTCAAGGTGATACGCAGTGTAAATGGAATGATGATTACCATCTGGCATAACAGCTTTCTTGGTACTGAAGAAGAATTTAAGGGATGGAGAGATATTTATGAACAGTTTGCGATGATGGCTGCTGCGGGGTAGGGAAAGAATAACGAATAACGAATATCGAATAACGAAGTAGAAATAATAGAATAAAAAACAGTAACTGGCAACTATTTCTCCTGAGTGAAACCAGTTGTTCTATTTACAATGTATACACCACACAGAGTAACCAGCACACCTGCAAAAATGAAAGGAGTAAGTACTTCATTGAAAAGTATCCGTCCCAGGAAAACTGCAACAATTGGGTTTATGTAAGCGTAAAGCGAAGCTTTTTCTGTTGAAAGATTCTGTAATGCATACAGGTATGCAATGAATGACAACACAGAACCAAATACTACAAGATACCCAATAGACATCCATGACTGCCATGGAATGTTTGTAACCGGAATTGCATGGCCTGAAATGTTCGAAACACTAAATAAAGTAATACCGGAAATCACCATTTGCAAGCCCAGGCTAAAATACGGGTTAAAGTGAATTGCATGTTTCTTGGTATAAATAGTTCCGAATGCCCATGACCAGGTTGAAATGAGTGAAATAATAATTCCAAATCGGAAACCATCGTCGAGGAAATCGGGAAGGTGCTCATAAAAAATTACGCAGATGCCACTAAATCCAAGCAACAGGCCGACAATAGAATTTATTTTTAATGAAGATGTTCTCGAGAAGAGCCCGATTATTACAATCCATAATGGAAAGATTGATCCGATGATGGATCCTAGTCCGGCTGAAATAAACTGTACTCCCCATGTAGACAAACCATTGCTGACCATGAAATTTAAAAATGACAGAATGATGATAGGGAACCATTGCTTTCCTTTTGGTAAGGGAATTCCTTTCACCAAAAAAAAGATCACATAACACATTCCACCCAGGAATTGCCTGATTCCGGCCATTTCAAGAGCAGGCATGTGCTGCACGCCTTCCCTTGATGCAAGCCATGTTGTTCCCCAAAAAAAGCACACCATTCCCAAAGCGAAATATGCCTTTACCCTTGTACCTTTTTTTCTCAGAGTAAGCGGATTGAGATAGGACACATACCTGATGGCAGTGTTGATTGTATTTTGCGGATCAGAAGGTGTGGAATTATATCGTGAATCGTGAATCGTCAATCGTGAATGTGTTAGTTTTAGTTGTGAGTGTAAAAGTGTTTATGATTTAAACATTGACGATTTACGTTCAGGTTAATGCCTGAAATGTCTCATGCCGGTTATCACCATTGCGAGGCCATTATTTTTACAGAAGTCAATACTGTCCTTGTCCCTGATGGAACCTCCAGGCTGAATGAAGGCAGTGATACCTGCTTCGTGCCCCATTTTTACACAATCATCAAAAGGAAAAAAAGCATCGCTGGCCATAACAGATCCTTGCAGATCAAAATTAAAATGACGTGCCTTTTCCAGAGCATGCCGAAGCGCATCAATGCGACTTGTCTGTCCGCATCCTTTTCCAATAAGCTGTTTGTTCCTCACCAGCGCAATGGCATTTGATTTAAGGTGTTTGCAGATGATATTTGCAAAAACAAGGTCTTCCTTTTCTCTCTTGTCTGTTGCCCTGGCACCTGATTCTTCCCACTTTTCAAAATTTCCTACGTCCTTCCCCTGTTTCAACATGCCATTGACAACAGTCTTGGAGATGTTTGTGGTAACCGGACTTTGTTTGAAACGCAACAGTATGCGATTCTTTTTTGTTTTGAGTACATTCAAAGCGCCTTCTGAAAAAGATGGAGCAATCAGAACTTCAAAAAAGATTTCGCTGATAGCACGCGCTGTTTCTTCGTTTATATTATCATTACAAACAAGCACACCACCAAAAGCACTTTCAGGATCCCCTGCTAAAGCATGCAACCAGGCCTCTGAAGTGTTTTCCTTCATGGCGATACCACAAACATTCGTATGCTTGATAATTGCGAAAACAGTATTGGTGGTAGGTGTGGAACTTGTAACCATTCCAAATTCTCTAATCAGTTCAATCGCTGCATCCACGTCAACGAGATTGTTATAGGAAAGTTCTTTTCCATGCAGCTGTTCGAAACATTCATCAAGGTTTCCATAAAAAACTGCATGCTGGTGCGGATTTTCGCCGTAACGCAGAACGGTCTGTTTACCCGCTTCAGCAGAATTTTGGTCTTCACCCGGGTTAAAATAATTACTGATGGCAATGTCATATTCCATTACAACACGGAAAGCTTTTGCTGCCATTTTTTTTCTCTGTTCTGCAGTTATACTTCCTTTTTGTTTCTGAAGCATAGTTACCAGGGATGCATAATCCTCCTTTGCTGCAACAATGGTAACATCAATGAAATTTTTTGCTGCTGCACGGATCATGGATGGTCCACCGATATCAATTTTTTCGATTACCAGTTTTTCACCTTCAGCAGCTGTTCCTTTGAACAAAGATGAATTCACTTCTGCCAGAGTTGACTGGAAAGGATAGAGGTCAACAATAACCAGGTCAATTACAGGAATTTCAAATTCCTTCATTTCCTGTACATCAGTTTCATTGTTCCGCCGTCCGAGTATTCCTCCGAACACTGATGGATGAAGGGTTTTTACACGGCCACCCAGGATTGATGGATATGAAGTAAGGTCTTCAACAGGCACAACTTCAATATTCATTTCTTCAATGAACTTTTGTGTACCGCCGGTAGAGTAAATGGTTGCACCGAGATTTTTGAGTTCTTTTACAACGGGTTCAAGTCCATCTTTATTAAAAACAGAAATAAGCGCGGAGGTAATTTTTTTGTTCATGTCCATTCAGTTTCAGCAGATTCCCTGTTCAGGCTGGCAATCGTTGCATTCATGCATGATGCAGGGCGACAAAGTTAGGTTCTATAAATTCCTGACAAAAGCACCTTTTACTTTCATGTAATGGAATAAAATCTTCAGGGAATCACATTCTCTTTTCCATAAAGCTGCCTTCCACGGCGGAACGCTGACATCAGCAATAATCATTGATGGAAAAAATGTTTGACTTAATACGGTAATGTTTTTACGGAACTTTCCGGTTAGAAGGATCACGTCTGCATTTATCTTCTTCTGCAAATGCGGAAATGAGTAAGAGGAATCAAAGGTTATCAGACGGTGACCTGAAATGTTGATTTCAGAAATCGTACTATATGCATGAACTTTTTTTATTCTGAATAAAATAAATGAAGGTGAGATATGCATTTCAAATGCCTGTTTGTCGGCATAAAGGTTATTGTCGGCAAATAAAAAATACGTGCGGCCTGATACAATTCCTATTGCACGATGACCGGGAATATTGTAATAAATTATTTTTTGTTGCTCCATTGCGCGGATGAAAGATAAAGACCTGATGCACCCGATTGAAATTATCACCATCAATGATAATAATAATGCCTTACGACTCTTTTCAATCAGCCAGTATGAAAGTGATGCAATCAGGATATACATCATCATCACTTCAAATACAGAAACAGAAAAACCATTCCATACAGCAAATGATATGTTGTTTATCCTTTCAATGTAATGGTTCATCAAGGAAATGAGCAGCGTCGTAATGTGTCCTGCAATTTGTGCCAGCTGTGCATTCCACGTAATCATGCATAAAAAGATTTCAGCAAACAGAATGATTCCGGAAAGAGGTACCGCAACCAGGTTGGTTAAAATAAAAAGCAGGGGAAACTGGTGGAAATAAAAAATCGTCAGTGGTGTTGTTACAACCTGTGCCGAAAGTGATATGGCAACTGTTTTCCAGATCCCGTCGAGTATCCGGTTGGGCAGGTATAGAAATCCATACATTTTTTTATAGAATACAAGAATGCTCAGCACAGCTGAATATGAAAGCTGAAATCCTACATCCCAAAGCCAGAAAGGCTGGTAACAAAGCAGGACGAAAGCAGACAATGCCAGTGTATTGAATGTGAAACTTTTTCTTCCTGATAATGCACCCAATGCAATGCATGTAAACATAACTGCAGAACGCGTAACAGAAGCCTGTGCTCCCGCCATGAGAGTGAATACCCATAATCCTGAAAGAATTACCAATGTTCTGAGCCAAGTGATTTTTTTTAGCGGATATGTGATGAACATCAGCAACCCATATATCAAAGCGAGGTGCATTCCTGAAATAGCAATAATGTGAACTACACCCGTGCGTGAATAAGCCTTTACAAGATTTTTATCAAGGTCGTCCTTATAGCCTACGAGCAGCGCTTCTGCGAGTCCGAGTTCACGACCGTTGATATTTTTTTTCAGGCAATTCAAAACCAGGTCTCGGCTTTGCTGAATAAAACTTTCAAGTGCGCTGTTTCTTCCTGTTGCTACAATTGCATAGTTGTCTTTTGTCACATACAACTGGTGTGTAATTCCCTGAAACAGACAATAGGATTTAAAATCAAAAGAGCCCGGGTTTCCGGATGTGTTTACAAGCTCAGGAATTTTATTGATAAGAATTTCGGTGCCTGCGGCCGGGGGATTACCATCCTTTTTAAAATAAATAATAAGCTTTCCACATGCCGGTGAGCAATAATTTTCATTCAAGAAAAATCTAACCTGTACAATGCCCCGAAAAGTGCCAGCTTTTTCTTCAACAGGTTCTTTCAGGTCTGCAAGTAGTAAAATTCCCGCCTGGTTAATATTGCCAATCCACTTTTTATTCTCTGTCACATCGTTTCTGCACGTAATGATTGAACCGGTAATAGTGATCATCAGGCAGCAAATAATTCCGTTTATGGCTATGAGCCGGAATCTTGATTTCAACGAAATGAAAAATAAAAGACTTACAACAACCAATGAAGAAACCCAGCATATGAAAAGAAATTCACACGGTAACCTGTATTCATGCTGAATGATGATTCCACCCATAAATGGCATGAGCAGCCTGATACAAGGAACTTTATTCCAGAATGGAATAGGATGCATGGTTGAACCTACTTACTTCCATAATCACAATCAGGTGAAGAAACACATTACGCAACGTTTTTTTCACCTGGTCTGTATTTCATAAGAAATAGAAAGTAGATCATTACGATAATGGCGGCCCCGGCCGTTACAAAAAATGTAATGCTGCTACCCCACACTGACCATATAATTCCGGCCAGGATACTTGCCAGTAAAGTGCAGATACTTTCGCACGAGGTATAAAACCCGATTGCAGTGGCGGTATTTGTAACATGAGCCATATTGGTGATCCATGCTTTTGTAATTCCTTCCGTTGCCGCTGCATAAATGCCATAAATAAAAAATGCGGAGAAAATCAGTAGTGTTGAATCTGAAATACCGAATAAAAAATAAACCAGTGCGAACAGAATCAATCCACCTAAAAATACTTTTCTTATTCCGATCCTGTCGGCAAGCGCTCCAAGAGGGTAAGAAGCAAGTGCAAAAACAACGTTGTATAGAATATACGCGCCAATTGTCAGTTTATCGTTCCCTGTAATTTCTTTTGTTTTCAGTAATAAAAAAACGTCTGCACTGTTGAACAGGGCAAGAAACAACAGGGCGGCTACAACACTACGGTACGATGGACTTGCAATTTTCCAGTAACCAAGAAAACTAAAAAAATTTCCCTTTCTCATTGTCGATACCGGTTGTTTATTTTCTTTCAATAAAAAAATCAGTGCAATTGAAATAAGTCCGGGAATAAAAGCGATCAGAAAAATTTTTTGATAATTGGATGGATATGCAATCAGAAGAAGAAGTGTGATACACGGGCCAATCGCTGCGCCCAGGGTATCCATGGCACGATGAAAACCAAAAACCCTTGCTTTGGTTTCCGGTGTGGCATTTTGTGATAGCAGGGCATCTCTTGCAGCAGTACGAACTCCTTTGCCCAGCCTGTCTACCGCACGGGCAAAAAATATCCATAGGGGGTATTTAAAAAATGCCATCATGGGTTTGGAAATGGTGCTGAGGGAGTACCCCAACCGTACAAAAGGTAATCTCAAACCACGTTCATCGCTTCGTTTGCCAAAATAACCTTTGCTGAGTCCGGCAGTAAAATTGGCTACTCCTTCCAGTACCCCTATTATTATAACCGAAAAACCTAATTGCCTCAGGTAAACAGGCACTACAGGATAAAGCATTTCACTCGCTACATCAGCAAAAAGACTTACCAATGAAAGAATCAGAACCGTGCGGTTGATTGTTTTCATGGATGAAAGGTAGGGAGTAAGTTGTCAGTCCCCAGTCTACAATCGGCAGATTTGACCCCCGGGAGAAGAATTATGCGTTTTTTTAAACGGGATGGCCGGTTAAAAACCGACTGATGGCTGACAACTGATTGCTGACAGCTCTAATATGATTAATTATGAAAGTCAATCCTTTAATACTTTGACATTTCAATTTATTTCCACCATTTTTGCACCAACCTTCAAAAAATTTAAATCCAATACATCAGATGGGACTTTTTAACTGGTTCACACAAGAGATCGCGATAGACTTGGGAACCGCCAATACCTTGATAATCCACAATGACGAAGTGGTAGTGAATGAACCCTCCATTGTAGCCCTCAACAGAAACAATCCTAAAGAAGTCCTGGCAGTAGGCAAGCGTGCTCTGATGATGCACGAAAAAACTCACGAAAGCATTAAAACCGTTCGTCCGCTGAAAGATGGTGTTATCGCAGACTTTAATGCAGCCGAGCTCATGCTTCGTGAGATGATCAAAATGGTTTATCCAAAGAAACCATTATTTCCTCCCAGCTGGCGGATGATGATCTGTATTCCATCTTCTATTACGGAAGTAGAAAAACGTGCGGTTCGTGACAGTGCAGAACAGGCAGGAGCAAAAGAAGTTTACCTTATTCATGAACCCATGGCAGCTGCACTCGGTATTGGTATCGACGTAGAAGAGCCTGTTGGTAATATGATTATAGATATTGGAGGCGGCACAACCGGTATTACAGTAATTGCTCTTGCTGGTATTGTGTGCGACCAGTCCATTCGTATAGCGGGAGATGAATTTACCGCAGATATCATGGAAGCGCTGCGCCGTTATCATAGCCTTTTAATTGGTGAGCGTACTGCAGAACAGATCAAGATACAGATTGGCGCTGCAATGAAGGATATCGATAACCCGCCAGATGATCTTCCGGTAAATGGCCGTGACCTTGTGACGGGTATTCCAAAACAGATCATGGTGAGTTACCAGGAAATTGCTGAAGCGCTTGACAAGAGCATTTTTAAAATGGAAGAAGCCATTTTAAAGGCTTTGGAACAAACTCCTCCCGAACTTGCCGCGGATATTTATCGCAGAGGTCTATACCTCACTGGTGGTGGTGCACTTCTTAAAGGCCTTGATAAAAGACTGAGCCAGAAAATTAAACTTCCTGTTCATGTTGCTGACGATCCGCTGAAAAGCGTTGTACGCGGTACAGGACTAGCCTTAAAAAATTATGACCGTTATCCATTTGTAATGAGATAAGAAAGCTGCGAGACATCAGCTACGAGCTACGAGCAAAGGCTAGTAGCGACTCGAAGCTCGAAGCTCATAGCTCATAGCTGTTTTCCCGATGCGTAACATTTTCCTTTTCATTCGCCGCTATTTTACTTTCCTGGCATTTGTAATGCTGCAGATTTTTGCATTGTGGATGCTTTTCAAATACAACAGGATTCATCATGCAGCTTTCCTCGGCGTGGCACACGAAATCACCGGCACGGTGAATACACAGGTCGACAAGCTGGATGACTACTTCCACCAGGGTGAAGAAAACAAACGCGTTCACAGGATGAATGATTCGTTATTGAATTTGCTCAGGTCCAATTTTACATTTACTGATACGGTACAGAAGCTGATGGTTGATTCAGTAATGATTGATACCCTGAAAGGTGTTCGTCGTTATTTCTGGAGAGAAGCCAAGGTGGTTTATAATACCATCAATTCCGACAAGAATTACCTGCAGATAGACAGGGGTGCGAAGCTGGGAGTGAAGGAGAATATGGCTGTACTGAATTCTGACGGAGCTGTAGTTGGACAGGTGGTGAATGTAAGTCCGAATTTCAGTTCCGTGATGAGTCTCCTGCATATTCAAAGTTCAGTAAGTGCTTCACTGAAAAAAACAGGAGATGCGGGTCGCATACGATGGGATGGACGTGATCCCAAATTTGTTTTAATGGAAGGGATTTCAAAAAGTGTTGAAGTGGCCATTGGTGATACGGTTGTAACCAGTAAGTATTCATATAATTTTCCTCCCGACAAAATGATTGGAACAGTAGCGGTAAAAAATACCGATCCTGCCACAGGATTTTATATTTTAAAAATCAGAACGTCGGTAAACTTCAGTAATATCCAGCAGGTGTTTGTAGTGGAAAACCTGCAGGAAGATGAGCAGTTGCAGCTGGAGAAAGACACCAAAAAAGCATTGGATCAACAAAAAAGCGGTAATCGTTGAGCGACCTCGTAAAAAATATTTTCAGACTTGCAATATTTATCCTGGTACAGGTTTATGTGCTGAACAAAATTCCGCACCTGCACCGGTATATCGTTCCTTACCTGTATTTTCTTTTTATTCTCTGGCTCCCGTTCGGTATTTCCAGGCTTGGGTTACTGCTGATTGGTTTTGTAACCGGACTAACACTGGATTATTTTACTCAAACCCCTGGTCTGCATGCTGCCGCATGTGTTCTCATAGCATATGCCAGGCCTTTCATCATTGCGGTTCTTATACCAAAGGATACGAATGAATTCAATTACCGTGAACCTTCACCAAGGGGAATGGGCTGGGCACCGTATATGGTTTATGTTCTGGTAATGACAGTGCTACACCATACTTACCTTATTCTTCTGGAATGGCTTGAATTTGGAACATTTCTCGACTTTGTTATCAAGGTTCTGGCAACTACAGGCATCAGCCTGTTACTGATCCTCACAGTAGAATCTCTTTTCCCACGGAAGCTGAAGTTCAGGACGAATACGGCGTGAGAGGGACCATGGACCATAGACGATAGACCATAGTAAGTCAAAAGTCAAAAATCAAAAATCAAAAGTCAAAAATCCATTCTAACTCTCAATTCTCAATTTTCCATTTTCCATTCCATGGTCTATTGTCCATTGTCCATGGTCTAAAATTTACTTACTGCTTATTTTGCAAATCCCTCTCCCTTTATGCAAATTTGCATAGCATTTGCAGATGTTTGTAAATGCCCTGCTAATAATCAATGCCTGTGTTCAACCAATCGAGAAGCTACATCATCCGCATCATTTTCGCCATTGCCTTCCTGGTTATCCTGGTCCAGCTTTTTAATTTACAGGTTCTCTCGAGCAAGTACCAGTTACTTGCACAACAGAATGCATTTCTTCGCAAGACAGTTTATCCTGCACGTGGTATTGTTTACGACAGAAAAGGAAGACCCATTGTCAAGAATACATTGATGTATGACCTGATGGTAACACCTACCGAAGTAAAAGGTGTTGACACAGCCTACCTGTGTAAATTACTCGACATCGATACCGCCGAATTTCATAAAAGAATTCTTACAGCAATTTTAAAAGGCGGTCCGGTAAGGGCTTCGGCCTTCGAAGATTTATTAACGCCTGAAAGATATGCCCGGCTTGAAGAAAATATGTGGCGTTTTGGAAATGGATTTTTTCTTCAGGAACGTCCGGTAAGAACGTATCCTTATAATGTTGGCGGGCATTTTATGGGATACATCGGAGAAGTGGATTCTGGGATCATTGCACGCTCAGGTGGTTTTTATGAACCCGGTGACTATGTTGGAAGAAGCGGGCTGGAAGCGTCATACGAAAAAGTTCTGATGGGGCAACGCGGTGTACAGGTTCTGATAAAAGATTTTAAAAACCGGGTTGTCGGTAAGTATGCCAATGGTGAAATGGATGAACCGGCAGCGGCAGGAAGAGGTTTACATACCTACCTGGATGTTGAACTGCAGCAGCTGGCAGAAAAATTATTAAAGAACAAGGTTGGAGCCATCGTCGCAATTGATCCAAAAACAGGCGGCGTACTGGCAATGGCTTCGGGCCCGGTGTATAGTCCGAATGAACTTTCAGGCGCCAGTTTCAAAAAAACTTATGCAAGACTGAACCTGGATGTATCACGTCCTTTTCTGAACCGTGCAATTAAAGGACAATACCCTGCGGGTTCAACTTTTAAACCAGTGGGTGCATTAATTGGTTTGGATGAAGGTGTCATTGGTCCAAAAAGCAGTATTTCCTGCACGGGTGCATACTATGGCTGCGCACGCCCGGTAAAATGTACCGAGAAATGGCCAGGTCATGCGGCAAGTTTGCGGCTGGCGATTGCTCATTCGTGCAATTCATTTTTTTCAATGACGTTCAGGGCAACCATTGATAATCCAAAGTATGGAAATGCCAAAGATGGTTATGAGAAGTGGAAAGAATATGTAAATGCATTTGGCCTGGGACACCAATTGGGAATTGATTTGCCAAGTGAAGACAAGGGGAATATTGCAGACACTGCATTTTATAACAAGCGCTATAATAATTCGTGGAATTCCTGCACGAATGTATCATTAGGTATCGGGCAGGGAGAAATGTCGGTGACACCTTTACAGATTGCGAATGTAATGGCCATTATAGCAAATAAAGGATATTACTACATACCCCATTTTGTAAATAGTATCGAGAATGAAGAATCCGGCGATACGTTATTAAACAAATACCGTGTTCAACATAAAATACCGGTCCATATTTCCGATACGCTGTATAACCTTGTTAAAGAAGGAATGCACGATGTTACAGTAGTGGGAACCGCCGCAAGTATTCCTAAAATACCCGGTATTGATATCTGCGCAAAAACGGGTACAGCAGAAAATAAAATAATTCTGGACGGAAGAATCATTCAGCTCGCCGACCACTCGGTATTCGGATGCTTTGCTCCCAAGGATGATCCGAAGATTGCACTGGCAGTGATTGTTGAAAATGGTGGATTCGGTGCCACATGGGCAGGTCCAATGGCTTACCTTATGGTTGAAAAATACCTGACTGATTCACTAAGGGCAGACAGGGTAGTGGAAGCCGACAGAATTTCAAATGCGAACCTGATGCCTGAACATTTACCACGTCTGCAGTACAAGGAAGATTCCATCCGGGCTTATTTTTATTTCAACCTTACAAAGGACAGCAGTTATATCAAAAAATACATGAAGAAGTTTGTCCCATACATTCCGAGGAATCCCAAAAAGCCATTACAAAATATTACTTTCTTCCGTCGTGAGGATATGGTTGAACCAGAAATGTACACCTTCACCAGGAAGAAAAACAATGCATCATGAGCAAAAATGTCGGGGTTTCGAAAGGAGTGGACTGGAGCCTGATATGGCTATACCTGTTGCTTGTGTTCGTTGGCATAATGGCCATATTTGCTGCTACATACCATGAAGGTGATCCGTTCGTCAGCAGCTTTTTTTCTTTCAAAACAGATTACAGCAGGCAGTTTTATTTTTTTGTTGTTGCCGGAATGCTCGGAATTTTCATCCTGCTTACTGATAGTAAATTTTTCACTGCTACTGCCAACCTCTGGTATGTGGTCGGCATTTTTCTTTTGCTTCTTGTATTTCCTTTTCATTCGCGCATTAAGGGAACGGAGTCTATCATCAGGCTCGGTGGTGTGTTGCAGTTTCAACCAGCAGAATTCTGTAAAGTTTGCGTATGCCTTGCACTTGCAAAGTATCTTTCACTTCCGGATATGGACTTCAGTAAAGGCAGGTCGCAGCTGATTGCAACTGGCATCGCACTGTTACCTGCTGCACTCAGCATCATGCAGAAGGAAACAGGTCTTGCACTTGTTTATTTTTCTTTCTTTATAGTAATGTACCGCGAAGGATTGCCCGCTACTGTACCTGTGGCAGGTTTTTCCATTGCTGCACTTGTGATTGCAACGCTTCTGGTTGAAAAAAATACACTCACATTCGTACTGGTGGCACTGGCTGTTGTAATGCTGTATGTGCTGGCTAAACAGATCCGCAGAAACAAAGCAATTGTTTTCAATATTCTACTGCTTATGTTTTTCTGCATCGTTATTCAGCGGTGGGGCGTACCCTTTATATTTAAACACGTACTGAAGCCATACCAGGTGGAACGGATTTTCAGCACCCTCGGAAAAGATGTTCCGAAAGATTATATAAAAGCTTCGGACTTGATCACGCTGCAGATTGAAGGGCGGAAGAAAAAGGATACTGATTATAATGTAAAGCAATCGAAAATTGCTATCGGTTCCGGCGGACTTGTAGGCAAAGGTTTATTAAAGGGAACTCAAACGAGGTATGACTTTGTTCCGGAACAGCGCACAGATTTTATTTTCTGTACCATCGGCGAAGGTTTTGGCTTCGTGGGAACTTTTATTCTTCTTGGAATTTATCTGCTGCTCCTTTACCGGATTGTTGCTGTTGCTGAACGACAACGAAGTGTATTCAGCAGGTGTTATGCTTACGGTGTTGCATCAGTGATGTTCTTTCATATTGTGATCAATATATGTATGACCGTTGGGCTGGCCCCGGTTATTGGTATTCCATTACCGTATATCAGTTATGGTGGTACAGCGCTTGTAACGTTTACAATACTTCTGTTCATCATGATAAGACTGGATGCTGATAGAC
>JBJMLW010000390.1:0-4390 GCA_045805105.1 Flavisolibacter sp.
AATGGATAATAAACTCCCACCTTACACCACCGCTATAGCCTGTCTGCCGACAAGCAGGCTTTAGCGAACGCAGTTGGTGTACAGGGAACCTTGCCTGGCGTATCCTTTGCGGCCAGCGCAAGCTGGCTTGCGTTAGTTCAGAAATTCGTACTGTAAAAAACAAATCGAATTCCATCAACGACCGGCGGCTTTTGCCCATGTTTAATACCTTTCACTTTGTGTGCAAAGCCAGAAACCAGAACCAGCAACTATAACGCCAGCACATCTTTCATCTCAAACACCCCTTTCTTGTCATGAATAAATTCCGCGGCGAGAACAGCGCCGAGGGCAAAGCCTTTCCGGTTGTGTGCCGTGTGAATGATTTCAATATCGTCGACATCAGAACTGTATTTTACTTCGTGCGTGCCCGCTGCAGGATCAATTCTTTCACTGATGATCGGAATCTCTCCGGTTTTCCTGGAAGGTTCGTTCACCCATTTATTTTTTCCGGGATATACAGCCATGATCTGTTCTGCAAGTGATACAGCGGTACCACTGGGTGCATCTTTTTTTTCTGTGTGATGAGTTTCCTTCAGACTGATGTTATACTCGGAATGACCGGACATCAGCCTGGCAAGGTGTTGATTGATTTCAAAAAAAATATTCACACCAATACTGAAGTTGCTTGTGTGAAGAAAGCTTCCGTTATTACTAAGACAGATCTCCCTTGCTTCTTCCATTTTATCATTCCATCCGGTTGAACCTGAAACTACCGGAATACCAAATAAAAGACACTGCCTTACATTTTCAAATGCACTATCCGGACCAGTAAATTCAATTGCAACTTCTGCCTTACCTACATTTTCTCTTGTGAAATCCTCAGTGTTATCAATATTAACTTTCAAAACAACTTCATGCTTTCGCTCCAGTGCGATTTCTTCGATCATATGACCCATCTTTCCATAACCGATAAGTGCAATCTTCATGATATTTATTTAAATGCGAGGATCAGGCTCACACCATCTGTTCCGGCAATAGCGCTATGTCCGAACTTTACTTTAAAACTCAGGTCAGGACTTACATCAAAAGTTTTCAGGTGTGCATCAACGGTGGCATCTACAACCTGGAGGCCCCATAAGAGAATAAATGCCAGGGCAGAGTAATCAATATTTTTTCTGTATTGATCGCGGTAGGAGCGAAGGGCATTGATGTCAACAGTTTTATAGAAAGGATTTTTTATCAGGTTGTATTTGACTGAGTCACCCTTGATGCTTTGTCCTGTTACAGGATCTCTTGTTGGTTGGGCTTCTATGCGGCCTGCATAAGCAAACCTGAGTTCACGGTAGGTCTGTAGATTATAAACAAAAATATAACCGGTAAAACCAAGTGCTCCATAAACAATCGGGAGCTTCCAGTATTTTTTATTATAAATCTGTCCCCAGCCGGGAATGATTGCAGACCGTATGGCTGCATTCCTGGGTGAATGAAATTTCATTACCGAATCAACCTTCTTGGGATTTGCAATTGGTGTTGCTACTGCCGGAAGTGAATCTGCATTTATTTTTCTTGCAGTATCACGGAATGCAACACTGTCTTTCCGGTGAGGAAAGGAATCTGTTTGTGCATGGAGAATGGATGATACTAAAATGAAAGCCACCACAAAAAAGCCATATGCATGCTTCTTATTCAATACTCACGTTCATTTGATCCAGTAATTTATTCAGCTCATCAAGTGAATAATAGTCAAAGGTTATCTGTCCGCTGCCATTCCTGCTATGCTTCAATTTCACTTTCGTACTGAAGTGGCTTGAAAGTTTATCTTCAACTTTTTTATATCCGTCCGGCAGGCTATCTGATGATTTTTTTGTTTCTTTTTCCTTGTATAATTTTCTTACGAGGATTTCTGTTTGTCTTACAGACAATCCCTTGGTTTTGATTTCATCAAAAATATACAGCTGCTGGTCGATTTTGTCTACATTGATCAGTGCTCGTGCATGACCCATGCTGATCTCTCCGTTTCTCACTGCAACCTGTATATCGGGTGGTAATTTTAAAAGCCTGATGTAATTCGTAACCGTACTCCGGTCTTTACCCATACGCTCTGCTACCTGTTCCTGTGTATGATCCAGTTCTTCCATCATCCTTTTATAACTGAGTGCGATTTCCATTGCATTGAGGTCTTCGCGCTGGAGGTTTTCAAGAAGAGCCAGTTCAAGTAATTCCTGGTCATCGGCCTGCCTGATGTATGCAGGAATATCTTTCATGCCTGCCAGCTTTGCAGCGCGCAACCTGCGTTCGCCTGAGATGAGACGATATTTGTTGCCATGCAGCTTTGAAACCGTTACCGGCTGTATGATATCATGCGTTTTTATTGAATGAGCGAGTTCCTGTAATGCCTGTTCATCAAAATTCCGTCTTGGTTGTTTTGGATTTGTTTCAATATTTTCTAGCGGCAGTCGCAATACACCCGTTACAGCTTCAATAGCCTGCGGTTTCAATTGCCCGGCTGTATTTTTCAGGTCGGTATCAATGCTTTGCAGGAGGGAGCGGATTCCTTTTCCGAGTGCGTCCTTATTTTGTTTTGGAGTCGTCATGAATGTTTTTCGGTAATGTATGAGGGAAGCTACGATCTACGAGACCTCCATATACAATTCACATTAAATTTTCGCTGTAAAGCTATGAGTTTTGGTGGCTTTTTAATGGTTTGGGAGTTTAGAAACTGTCTGAGGAATGGCAAACTTTTCATAAAAACCGACCCCCTGTCCCCCGTAAGGGGAACTTAGATCTACATTTCATTTTTTATTCTGAAATTTATTAGTTCTGTTTTGCATGATTCATTTACAACCTTGCCTCATATGTTACTAAGAAATTCTCTTGCGTCCTTTGCGTATCCTTTGCGTTCTACGTAAGCGGGAATGCGTTAGTTCAAACCTGCGCAAGCAGGTCTTCAGAAATGACACAATACTAAATAACTATGATTTTTATGTTAACGGGATATATGCCAATGGCAAATGACTGAGGTTATTCGTGGTGAGCTTGTGGTATTTGCCAATGGCAAACAACTGCTGTTATTCCTGGTGAGCTTGTGGTATTTGCCAATGGCAAATAGTTACAGTGGCATATTCAATAAAACAGATTTGCCGATGGCAAATCGAAACGAATTTCTCCCCAATACCCTTATACCATAATACCTGTCAAAAAGGAATTCCTAATCCCCGCGCCCTATACTTACAATTGAATGGTTCTTTCTTCCTCAGGGATTTTCGTCATATTATTTTTCTGCAGAATTTCTTTTGCAAGGTTCAGGTAGTTCATGGAGCCTTTGCTATTGGCATCGTAAAGAATCACAGGCTTGCCTACGGAAGGTGCTTCACTGAGGCGGGCATTGCGGTGAATGATGGTGCTGAACACAAGGTCTTCAAAATGACGGCGCACTTCGGCGACAACCTGGTTGCACAGGCGGAGGCGACCATCATACATCGTCATCAATATTCCTTCAATCACAAGTGAAGTATTCAGGCGGCTTTGAACAATTTTAATTGTATTCAACAATTTTCCGAGTCCTTCCAATGCAAAGAATTCGCATTGAACGGGCACAATTACGGAGTCTGCTGCTGTTACAGCATTTACAGTAATCAATCCAAGAGAAGGAGAGCAATCAATAATGATGAAATCATAATCGTCACGAATGGAATAAATCAGCTGGCGCAAAACCATTTCACGGTTCGGGTAATTGATCATTTCTATTTCAGCGCCTACAAGATCAATGTGCGAAGGAATGAGGTCGAGAAAGGGTATATCTGTTTTGAGAATAACGTCTTTTGCAATGGCATTGTTCACCATGCAGTCGTACAGACTTTGCGTTACATTCTGCAGGTCGAAACCAACACCGGTGGTGCTGTTCGCCTGGGGATCGGCGTCAACAAGCAGTGTTTTAAATTCCAGAACTGCGAACGAAGCTGCCAGGTTAATGGCTGTTGTCGTTTTCCCCACACCTCCTTTTTGATTGGCTACTCCAATTATTCTTGCCATTTATCCTGTATAATTTATAGTTCGATGCTTTCACCTATATCCAGCAACTCAAGGTTGAGTCCTGCTTTGGTAAAAGCACTCTTTGCTTTTTGATGATCAATTTTTATAAATCCGAATGTATCATAGTGTGCCCCTATAATTCTTTTGCACTGGATCATTTCCGCAGCCAGCACCGCATCTTCATAGCCCATGGTAAAGTTGTCGCCTATGGGCAATACCGCAAAATCAAGTTTTGCCCAACGGGGGACAAGTTGCATATCCATTGTCAGTGCAGTATCTCCGGCATAATAAAAAGACTTTTCAGGAGTAGTTACAATAAAGCCCATCGGGTTGCCGCCGTAACTCCCGTCGGGCATGGCTGATGAATGAATAGCACTCG
>JBJMLW010000391.1:0-7255 GCA_045805105.1 Flavisolibacter sp.
CTTGAACTGAAACTGAATAAATCGGGATCTGTTCGCGCGAATTTCTTTTATCGTCAGAATATTGATTACATCAGTGGTAATGTTCCCGGAAGCATTGTTCCGAGACGTTATGGTGCGAGCATCGGTTATGGAAAGGAATTCAACACCCTTGATGAATTGTTTGGGAAAAAGAAAAAAAAGCTGCCGAAAAACGCAACTGAAAAATCTGAAAGCGATTCAACAGGTACCCATCTCCCTTAAATCTCGTGACCGAGCTTATCTCTTTTCGTTCTCAAATATTTTTCATTGTGCGGGTTGGGATCAATTGTCAAAGGAATATTGTCTACGATCTCAAGTCCATAACCAATTAAACCGACACGCTTCTTTGGATTGTTTGTAAGCAAGCGCAATTTGGTTACACCAAGGTGACGAAGGATCTGCGCTCCAACACCATAGTCGCGCTGGTCTGTTTGAAAACCCAGGTGAAGGTTCGCTTCAACGGTATCCATTCCTTCTTCCTGCAGCCTGTAAGCTTTTAATTTATTCAGTAAGCCAATACCACGACCTTCCTGGTTCATATAAAGAATAACACCGGTGCCTTCTGCTTCAACCATCTGCATGGCCTTATGTAATTGTTCACCACAGTCGCAGCGAAGTGAACCAAGAATGTCACCGGTAAAGCACGATGAATGCACCCTTACCATAACCGGGTCACCCGGTTTCCACGTTCCTTTAATGAGAGCAAGGTGTTCATTGCTGGAATTTTTTTCCTGGAAGGCCACCAGCTTGAAGTGTCCATATTGTGTTGGCATATCAACATGAACAATTTCATCAATGAGTGAATCGCGTTTGATACGGTATTCAATCAGGTCCTTGATGGAAATGATTTTAAAATCAAATTTTTTTGCGATCTGCAGCAGCTGGGGAAGCCGGGCCATGGTACCATCATCATTCATGATCTCCACCATTACACCGGAAGGTTCAAAGCCTGCAAGGCGTGAAAGGTCCGCTGCAGCTTCCGTATGTCCTGTTCTTCTCAATACGCCACCTTTCTTTGCGCGTAATGGAAAAATATGACCAGGTTTACCGAGGTCTTCAGGTTTTGTATCGGGATTGATCAGTGCCTGGACAGTTTTTGCACGGTCATGTGCTGAAATACCAGTTGTACATCCATGCCCGAGAAGGTCAACCGAAACTGTAAACGCGGTTTCATGAAGAGCAGTATTATTATTCACCATCAGTTCGAGGCCAAGCTCGTCGCACCTTTCTTCCAGCAGGGCTATGCAGATGAGTCCCCTTCCATGTTTGCTCATGAAGTTGATCACTTCAGGGGTAACATTACGGGAGGCAGTAATGAAATCTCCTTCATTCTCGCGCTCTTCATCATCAACTACGATCACGAGTTTTCCGGCACGTATATCCTGTATGGCACTTTCAATAGAATCCAGCATTCAAATTTTTTTACAAAAATAGCAACAATGAACTGCACAGGACAGTATACGTATAATTTGAATGAAACGCAGCTTTTACAAGTGTTTAGGTGTCCCCATGTAAGGTCATGGAATGTTAATATTTGCCTATTTTTAGTACCGTTTTTATCCCTTTCTTTGCTAGCGAAAATTAAATACACATATGCTTAAGAGAATTTTGAAGCTTTTGCTCCCTGTCATTTTTTTGGGGCAAGTGATTAGTGCTCAGGAAACTAATAGTAGTATCGGCGGCGTGGTAAAAGGCTCGAATAACCAGCCTCTTGTGGGGGCCACAATAAAAGCTACACACAATCCTACTGGAACAGTTTACACCACGGCTTCCCGTACAGGTGGCGTATTTAACATCAGTAATATGCAACCCGGCGGACCGTACACCATCATTATTTCCTTTGTTGGTTTTAGTGATGAGGTAAAGGAAGATGTTTATCTCACCCTTGGACAAAAAGCCAGTTATACCATAGCACTGGTTGATAAAACCGGAACGCTTACAGAAGTTGTTGTAGCTGCGAGAAGAACTGGCAACAATAGTAAGGGTGGTGCTGAAACTTCTATTGGAAGAGACAAAATCAATGGCATCCCAACGGTCAACAGAAACCTGAATGACTACCTGAAATTTACGCCACAGGCGAAGATCACAACTGATGGAGCAGGTATTTCCATTGCTGGTCAGAATAACAGGTTCAATGCATTCTATATTGATGGCGCGATTAATAATGACGTATTCGGACTGGCTGCATCTGGAACAAATGGTGGTCAGGCGAATATCAATCCTATTTCGATTGATGCTATCGACCAGTTCCAGGTGGTGATTTCTCCGTATGATGCATCAATCGGTGGTTTCACCGGTGGTGGTATTAATGCAACAACAAGATCCGGAACGAATACCGTGACTGGTTCGGTGTGGGGTTATTACAGGGATGAAAACCTTGCGGGTAAAACACCCGGTGATGTACCCAAGGCATCACAGGTAAAACTGGCAAACTTCACCAATAAATTATATGGCTTCCGCGTCGGCGGTCCAATCATCAAGAATAAATTATTCTTTTTCATTCTCGGAGAACAGCAAAAAGAAGTAAGGCCCCAGCCATTTGAGATGAGCACTTACAGGGGAACCGGAAATATTGATTCAGTAAATAAACTCGTCAATTTCCTTAAAACTACTTACGGCTATGACCCGGGATCATTCCTGGATAATCCTGAAACCGTAAATGCAAATCGTATTACTGCTAAAATTGACTGGAATGTTTCTACCAATAGTAAATTATCGGTTAGTTACAGGTATAATGATGGCGAACGTTTCAATACATCCAGCAGCAGTACAACTTCTATAAATTTTTATAATAACGGTTATGTTTTCCCAACTACATCACATACTGCCACAGGTGAGTTGAGAACCAACCTTAGAAACGGATCTTCCAACCGTGCTTTGGTGACATATACCAATGTAGTTGATGACAGAAACCCGATTGGTCAGCCATTCCCAAGAGTTACAATTAATGATGGTTCCGGAAGATTTGTATTCGGTACAGAAAACTTTTCAACGGCAAACCTGCTTGTTCAGAAAAACTGGACATTCTATGATGCATTCAGATTTACACGTGGCAAACACCTGTTTAATATTGGTACCGACAATCTTTTCAGTGATGCGAAAAATGTTTTCATCCGCGACAATTTCGGAACATACACTTATGCTAACCTGAATGCATTCATTTCAGGTCAGCGTCCGACACGTTACCAGCGTACATTCTCACTTCTTGATACAAAAGACGAAAACAGTACGGCTTCTGCTGCTAAATTCAAGTATGTAAACCTTGCCTTCTTTATCAATGATGAAATCAGGGCAAACGAAAACCTGACATTTAATCTGGGAATACGTGCAGACAAAACAGATTTTCTTACTGACCCGCTTACAGATGCATTTTTTAATGACACAGCGATCGGAAAAATTTCTCCTTATTATGATTTAAGAGGTGCAAGGTCTGGCCAGATTTCACATGTACCCTGGTCTATTTCACCAAGAGCTGGTTTTACCTATCGCTTCCCTGATGAAAATATTACTGTTCGCGGTGGTGTTGGAATATTTACAGGAAGGATGCCTCTTGTATGGCCGGGTGGAGTTTACAACAACAATGGTGTGAGCCTTGGTGGTATTGATCCAACAGCAGCGCAGATTGGATCTATTTCCGGTAACTTCTTCCGTGCTGATCCATATAACCAGTATAATGCTTCAGACTTTGGAATCAGTCTGGCCAATGCCAAGGGGCAGGTTGACCTGATGGCAAAAAACTTTAAACTTCCACAGGTATTCCGCACTTCACTGGCATTTGATAAAAGATTAGTCAATTCCTGGACATTTACCATGGAAGGTATATTCACGAAAAACCTGCAGGAGATTTATTATCAGAATGTAAATTTTCTTCCTCCAACAACTGTATCTGCAGGACCAGGTTCAAGAAATGTTTATTCATTCGGTGGATCACCTACCAACATCCCTATGCGTTCTACCGGAGCCAATCCTTATACTGGAATTTACCTCCTGTACAACAATCCTGGCAAAAAAGGTTACTCATATAATTTCAGTCTTTCAATAGACAAAGCCTTCCGCAACAACTGGGCGCTTAATGCAAACTGGGTTTATGGAAATTCTGTTGTGAATAATGAAACAACCAGCTCTCAGAATAACTCCCAGTGGAATACAATGGAAGTTGTTCAGGGGAGGAACTTTGTTACCAGGTCAAGGTCTGACTTTGATTTAGGTCATCGCTTCAGTGCTTATGTATCCAAAAAATTCAATTACTGGAACAACAGGCTTGCTACCACAATCAGCCTTGTTTATAATGGACAGCAGGGTGCACCATTCAGCTACATCTACACTAATAGTATTGTAGGTGATAATGGCCGCTCCACTTTTGGTGATCTTATTTATATTCCAACAACTTCAGAGGTTCAGTCGATGTTGTTTGCTAGTAACACTGTCAATGGTGTTACTTATTCTCAGGATCAGCAAAGACAAATGTTCGAGAATTATATCGTGGGTAATAAATACCTGAACAAAAACAGGGGAAGTTTTGCAGAACGTAATGGCGACAGGCTTCCATTTACTCATATTCTGGACCTGCAGCTACAGCAGGATTTTAATATAAAGGCTGGAAAGAAAACATATACCGTGCAGGTTAGTTATGTTGTTTCCAACTTTACCAATATGCTCAACAGGGATTGGGGAAGAACTTATTTCCTGAGTTTCGACCAGTATTCTTTATTACAGTTTACCGGTTTTGTTTCTGCTACCAACCTGACACCTCAGTTCAAGTTTAATCCGCAAACAGGAACACCATGGGGTTTGAGCACGAGCTCTATTCCCGGTTTGAGTGCACGATGGATTAGTCAATTGGGATTGAGAGTAAATTTCTAAATCACATTATTCAATTTTTGAAAAGGGTCCGCATTTGCGGACCTTTTTTTATCACAGATTAAAATAAAGATTGCACAGATATAGAGAATGTTTCATCCTACATATCTGAATCTACAGATGTCCTTTAAGAAAGAATTCTCCTATGGTTAATTCTGCGCTAAGTGCTTGCTGAATGAATTCAGACTTTTATGAATCATAGGTTTAAGTTTTCTTTTCTACCTTTTTTCTTGAAAAAAAAGGTAGCCAAAAATTCAAGGCGATCCGATGCCTAAGAGTCTCGTAGATCGACGCCTCCGCTAACGGATCGCCGGTGGTGAAAGTCTTTAAGACCGATCACTTTAAATCAGTGATGCTGCTGCGTGCTATTCTTCGTTTCCTGGAGGTGCTGTATTTTTCGCTTCAACCATTTTGGTTAAACATGCTTTTTCGAAGCAAAAAATAAGGCACTGAACCAGACTTTTAGATCGGTCTGTGGGCATTCAGGTAAAAAAGACATTTAATGAGATGCAAAGAGTCTTTCACTAATGAGCTCAACTGTTCTAGTAAATACAGTAATTAACGAGTAAATCAGATGTTCATTTTACCACAATATCACTTCTTCAAATTATAGAAGAGGTCCAGCGCCTTGTTTGTTTGCTCCTAACTATTTGTTTTACCAACAATCATTCGCAAACAAACACAGCGCCTCCAGGAAACCAGCCAAAGCAGGCAGCATGCGACTTCCACCTATGGATTATCCGAATAAAAGAATCTCCCAACTGCGAGTTCGTCAGAGGAAAAATCAGATCTAATGACAGAATCTCATCTAACTCGCTTGTCCCGACATTTTATGTCGGTATTGATCCACTTTTTTTTTTCAAGAAAAAAAGTGGAAAAAGACATCTTACACTAAATGAAAAATAAATCGAATCAGATTATTCTTCCTTGACGGATCTCCGAAAAGTTCACTAGATGATATAGAAATTTCACCGGGTCCCATTGATGTAATGAGGACCACTTTTACGGGTCCATGCATAAGATTCAGTTTTTCATTCTGCTATAGGAAACCAGTCCTGGAAAATCACGCGTCGAGAAGCGCGTGGCGCGTAGCGGGTAACGCATAGTGCGTAGCATCCTTATGCTCTCAATTCCTGCTTCGACGTCTCCGCTCTCCCCCATCCCCACATCAGAAACGCCGGCATCGATCTTCCCCATGTTGCAATATCATGGTGTCCGTCTTCGTAATTGATGTAACGGATGTGCTCTTCGGGATCGTAACCGAGTATTTTTAATTCTTCAATGAGAGAGAGGGTATCGTCAATGGAATCAATGATGCCATTTTGATTGCGATCGGCTGTTTCATCAAGTGAACCGGTGGTAAAATAAAATCGCAGTCCTGGTTTGAATTTATCTTTCCTGATCATTTGGTGCATGATACGGTCTGTATCCTCATTATACCCATTGTCAAGACCACGGGTCCTCCACCATAATGATCCTGAAAATACACCGGCAACAGAAAAAATATCCGGGTAATGCCATGTCATGTCCAGCGCTGTAAGCCCTCCGAGAGAGAATCCAGCAAAGGCTTTCTGCGAAAAGGATGCTATGGAATATTCAGCGTGGATAAATGGAATCAGTTCTTCAAGAATGAATTGGTGATATTCCTCTGCACGGGTGCCTCTTCCCAGGTAATCCGTTATTCCTGCAGTCCCATATTCATTTTTCCTGTCCTTTCCCGCATGGATGCCTACGCAAAGCAAAGGTGTAACCTGCCTGGATTCAATCATCTGGTTCAGCATCAAACCCAGTTTCATTTCTTCCAGATTTTGTCCGTCATTGATAAGAAGCAATGAAAGTTTATCCGGCTGTGAAATATTCTTGGGAAGATAAAAATCAACAATGACGATCCGGTTCAGCCATGTTGAATCAATGGCCTTTTGTTCTATCATAAGGTATGAGAAATCATCGGTAAGCATCTCTTCAAAAATAATGTTTTGAAATTCAAAACAAATTTTCCAGCAAGCAATTTATTTTTTCGCCTTCCAATTATATTGTATTTTAAAGGTTACTACTTAACCTGCAGACCAAATTGATATGAAAAAAATAGGCGTTCTATACGGACAGGAAAGAAGTTTTCCTACGGCGTTCATTGAAAGAGTTAACAGCAAGGGAATAGATGATATCAGGGCAGAACCTGTACGGATTGAAAAAGCAGTGCAGGGCGACAAAAGTGGCTATGCAGTTATCATTGACCGCATTTCTCAGGATGTACCTTTTTATCGTGCCTGGTTAAAAAATGCAGCACTAACGGGTACAGCTGTCATTAATAATCCTTTCTGGTGGAGTGCGGACGACAAGTATTTCAACAATTGCCTGATGACACAGGTTGGTGTAC
>JBJMLW010000392.1:0-5547 GCA_045805105.1 Flavisolibacter sp.
CCATCCATCCTCATCACTTATCCCGGCAAGTTTCTGCAGATCCGGTTTGAGATAAGTCTGGATCATATCCTCAACGGATTTTTTCATCACTGCTGCAGGCTGTAAAATATTATCAGGTGAAAGTTCTTTACCAAATTCATCCAGCACATTCATCTGGTCACTTACATCTTCAATACCACCGGTCCATTTCGATTGACGTAATGCAAGCCCATACAGGTATCCATCCACGATAGTCTGCATTTCACCTTCCTGCACCATCTGGCTGATCTGGTAGTCCCTGATTTTCTTAAGATCTTTTTTTGAAATATTATTTCCTTTTATACCGAGTTTTTTCAGAAGTGAATCACTTCCCTTGTCAAGTTTTTTCCTGTCAATGGTGATATCAGCCTTTTCCATGAATTTCGTTTCCTCTTCTTCAATCTGCTTTGAAAACATGCTGTCGAGTAAGTCATGAAAATTTAATTCCAGCGCAAAACCTTCCGCATCTTTAATATGCTGATAAACAGAATCACCAAAATTGAAAAGTCTTTTGTCCTGTAGATGCATGGTGCCGTACAGGTAAGAAGGTTTTGTGAGGCCATTTCCGGAGATGCGCCAATGCAGGGTTGCAGGCCATTGCTGTGAGGAAGCAAATAAACATCCACCCAGTAAAAATATTATCATCATAGCCCTACGGATCCTGTATATCATAGAGGTGTTTTGAGAAAGATAATTAAAAGTCCACAGTCGACGGTCGACGGTGGACTGTCGACAGTTTTTTACTTCATGCACTTCACCAGTGACGCACACGCACTTCTTATTTCTGCCTCTGAAATCGTTAGGGGTGGTGATATCCGCAGGCAATTGGGTGCAAAAAGAAACCAGTCGGTAATAAAACCTTCCCTGAGACATCCATCAATCACCTGTTTGCATCTTTCAAAGTGTTCAAACTCCAGAGACATCCATAACCCGAAAGAACGAATTTCCCTGATGGCCGGATGGATTAAAAGGCTTTTAAATAATTGTTCTTTTGCCTGTGCCTGCTGAATCAGTTCTTCTTCAAGCATCACATGAAAAGCCTCCATTCCTGCTGTACAGCAAACCGGGTGACCGCCGAATGTTGTGATGTGTCCGAGCACCGGGTTACTAACCAGGTGATCCATCAAATCTTTTCCTGCAATAAATGCGCCCAAAGGCATACCACCACCTAATGCTTTTCCCAGCACAATTATATCCGGTACAATATTAAAATGTTCGAAACCCCACAGCTTTCCTGTTCGTCCAAATCCTGCCTGGATCTCATCCATCACAAGTAGACATCCCGTATCAGAACATTTTTGTCTCAGTGCCTGCAACCACTCTGCAGATGGTGCGCGCACACCGGATTCCGCCTGTATTGTTTCTGTAAAAACAGCTGCTGTCTGTTCTGTAACGTACGCCAGGTCTTCCATCGAATTATAACGAAGGTGTTCAACACCTGGTAGCAACGGCCGGAACGCATTACGCCAGTATTCACTGCCAATAATGCTGAGTGCACCCTGCGTAGATCCATGATATGATTGTTCAAAGCCAATGATTCCGGTTCGCCCCGTTACACGTTTGGCAAGTTTCATAGCACCCTCAATTGCTTCTGCTCCTGAATTGGTGAAATACACCGAATCAAGCGTATGCGGAAGATGATCGGTAAGTAAGGTTGCATACCGTACCTGGGGTGCCTGGATGAATTCTCCATATACCATCACATGCATGTACCTGTCAACCTGGTTCTTTATGGCTTCTGTAACCCGTGGGTGGCGATGGCCCACATGGGCAACACTGATACCACCAATAAGGTCAATGAATTTTTTACCCGATGTATCAGTAATGGTACATCCTTCGGCACTTTCTATTTCCAGTGCCATCGGTGCCACAGATGTCTGTGCAACATGATGAAGGAATAATTGCCTTAAGTTCATTTATTGGGTTTCACGGCAGGATGAAAAACAAATTAAAAAGCCAAAATTCAAAATTAAATAGTTAGAAAAATAAATTTTTATATCCATGCGGATGCGGCCCGGGAAATATTTCCTTCGCTTAATACCTGTACTTCAATTTTAACTGGTCTGTTCCTGAACAAAATTTTGAATTTTGACTTTTGAATTTTGAATTCATTTCTTTGCGTTATGGCGCTCATTTTACCTGTCGAAGACAAACACCCAACATGGGGCGATAACTGTTTCATTGCACCCAATGCAACTATTGCAGGAGATGTAATTATGGGAGATGAATGCAGTGTGTGGTTCAATGCGGTTATACGTGGTGATGTCAATAGCATCAGGATCGGCAACAAGGTAAATATCCAGGATGGTGCAGTGATCCATTGTACCTATAAAAAAACTAAAGCCATCATCGGTAACCAGGTTTCAATTGGTCATAATGCCATCGTTCATGGATGTACGGTACATGATAATGTTCTAATAGGAATGGGAGCGATTGTTATGGATAATGCCATTGTTCATAGCAATACCATTATTGCTGCAGGAGCTGTTGTTCTGGAAGGCACTATCTGCGACGCAGCTTCAGTATATGCGGGTGTACCGGCAAGGAAAGTAAAGGAAATCTCACCTGAAAACATTGAAGGTGAAATCAACCGGATTGCCAATAATTATATCGGTTATGCACGCTGGTTTGACGAGGTAAATAAGTCGGGCAAAGCATTTTGATTTTAGGTATTTCTACTTATCTTTATATAAACCGTATCCAATGAAAGCTGTCCGCTATACATTTCTTATTTGCAGTGTTTCAATTCTTGTTGCTTCGTGCAGCGTTTTCAATTCCAATAAAAGAGGTTGTCCGGGTGGTGGCCTGGGTGCTGAAAAAGTACTCGACGGAAGCAAGCAACCCAAACAAAAAAAATGGAGAGGTGGATAAGACCATGCAACAAAACAGGTTCTCCGTTTGTCTTAGATATGTGAACATTTTGAACTATAACATATGAGTCTTACCCTACGAACTACGCTCGGATGCACTGAAGCCATCATTGATGATGATGGTGGCCTTAAAAGATTTTACCAGATTGCAGACATCCTGAGTACAGACCTTAAAATTCTTTTTACCCACAAGGAAGATGATTTTGATGCCATCAGCTGGGAATTTCATCTTGGGCACCATAACCTCACCCTTCATTACAGTATTTATAATGGGATTTCAGTTTTTCCTACCAAAACAAGAGACGCCCGTAAGCGTGATAATAAAGCTGTAGTTGAACTTGCAAATGTTCTGGAAGGGAAACTGATTGATCGCGATTTTCGAAAATCAGCATAAGAAGATTCTAGCTGCACATTTTATATGCTCCTTTATTGGATTTTATCTTTTAATTGAGGTTAATACCCAATTTCATTTTTTCCACCACCCATTTTTTTCAAATCCAGCTTGTAGCTTGCAGTGCATAGCTATTTCCACTTTTCTTCCTCTATCGATTCCAGAATATTCACATAACTCACATACCTGTCTTCGTCTATCTGCCCATTCATTACACTTTCTTTAATTGCACAACCAGGTTCTTTTATGTGCAGGCAGTTATTGAACTGGCATTGATTCAGTTGCTCGCGCATTTCGGGAAAATAACCTGATAGTTCCTGCTTTTCCACGCCAACAATGCCAAACTCTTTCATGCCTGGTGTATCAATGATCCTTCCGCCATTTCCATCATTCAGATCATACATTTCTGCAAATGTTGTCGTATGCTGTCCCTTTCCGCTCCATCCGCTGATGTCCTGTGTCTTGATCTGCTGACCTGGCAGAATTGAATTGATAAAAGTTGATTTCCCAACACCACTATGACCACTCACCACAGTTGTTTTTCCTGAAAGATGTGTTCTTACTTCATCAACGCCACCATGTTTCATGCTAACAGCGATCACCTGGTATCCGATAACGCGGTAAACCTCACTGAGTTTTTCCAGCTTCTGAAGATCTTTCTCTTTGTAAACATCAATTTTATTGAACATGACAATTGCAGGAACATGATACATTTCACACGCTACCAGGAAACGGTCAATAAATCCCTGTGAGGTCCTTGGTTCCCTGATGGTAGCAATCATCATCGCCTGGTCAACATTGGCTGCAACAATATGTTGCTGGCTTTTTGCGCGCGGCGACTGACGGTTGATATAGTTCCGGCGATCATGGATATGATGAATGATAACAGTCTGTTCACCTTCATTTTCCATCTCAAAATCAACTACATCACCTACGGCAATGGGATTGGTTGAAGTGATGTCATCCATTTTGAAAATGCCCTTCATGCGCGCATTATAAAATTTTCTGTCAGCATCTTTCACGCTGTACCAGCTACCAGTGGATTTGTAAACTGTTCCTTGCATTTCAGGGAAATGTTCTGAGTAATGTAAACCTCAAAATTATATCCAGCGCCAGAAAGAAAAGCGCAGCGAGAATGAAATAGATAAACTGGTCGGCAAACTTTGTTTTGGTGATCACTTCAACATCAGATTTTTCAAGCTGGTCAATCTGCCTGTAAATATTCTGCAGGCTTTCCTGGTCCGTTGCCCTGAAATAAGCCCCTCCGGTCTGGGTTGCAATCCGCTTCAGCAGTGCTTCGTCAAGAAAAGTATTGCTCCTTGTATTTACACCTTTCTCAGCAACAGTATGTGTGCCTGCAGCACCCATTCCGATGGTGTACACTTTTATATTTTTTGTTTTGGTAATCTCCAGTGCAGTATTCGGATCAATTAACCTTGTCTCGGGAGGTTGTTCGTTCCCATCTGTAAGAAGAATGATCACCTTGCTGCGCGCATTACTGGTGGAAAGTCGTTCCACTGCAGTTGCAAGCCCTTCTCCGATTACGGTTCCATCGATAAGCATGCCGCTCTTTAGTCCACTGATCTGCTCAAGCAAACCTGCATGATCAGCAGATATAGGATATTGAGTAAAACTTTCTCCGGAAAAAATTACCAGTCCTATCTGGTCAATCGGACGCTTTTTTACAAATTCAATCGCGACCTGTTTCGATACTTCAAGCCTGCTTGGTGGAAAATCGTTCGACAGCATGCTACCGCTGATATCCATACAGAGCATAATATCTATTCCCTGCCCGTGCATTTTGCTTGTTGTATTTTTAATCTGCGGACGCGCAAGGGCAATAATCACACAACCTGCCGCCAGTAATTGTAGCCAGAAAGGAAGATGTACCATATGGTTCTTCCATGATTTAACAAGCAACGTTCTGGTTGTAGTAATTTTCATGGAAGATTTCCTCCACGACGGTGTCCGGAAATAAAACCAGGCTATCACAGGTAACGCAACGAGCGCTGGCAGCACCCATTCATTTTTGAATTCCATATGTTGAAACCATTCATATAGCATGTGGAACCTGTTCAATTTGAGTAATACTATCGCGGATGATTTCAACAGACTGTTGTTGTTCGCTCTTATCCGGTTTGTATCTGGCGAATTTTACCATGTCGCTTAACCTTAGTGACTGATGCAAAGGGTTTTGAATAGTTTCATCGAGTTGCAGGTTTTTCATTTGCGCGGCAAGGTCGTCTGTTGTCTTGGAAAATGATTGAA
>JBJMLW010000393.1:0-3193 GCA_045805105.1 Flavisolibacter sp.
ATGGAAATCATAACCATTATTTCTAAGGAAGTCAACAACGATATTATTCTTGATAATGCCTCTGCTCAATGTTACATCTGCTTCATTAACCGTATCCTCACGGAGTTCGCGGTTATAGTCCATATCGAACAGTGAAGCCATAGAATAGACCGTATAATTATAATTGGAAGTGGTATGATTGAGAACCTGGAATCCCCTTCGGATCAGTTCACTTTCAAAGCGGGTATTATCAAAAGAAAATAAATCATTTAATTCCTGTTTTCCTGCATACTCATCTGCAATGATCAGGTATATATCCGGTTTTGCGCAGGTATCGCAAGGCTTCAACTGACTTTCAATCTGTTTTTTTGATTCATAGGCTGGTATTTTATTTGAAGCTACCTGGAAGAAATCAAAAATGATCAACAGCAGCAAAACAACATTCAGGTACAAGGAAAGCCGGACAAACCTGTACCTGGATATTTTGATAAAATATACGATGGCAGCCATTGTAAGAACAATAAGCGGAAGCAATACAGAATACTTTACGATCAGGGTGCCATGGAAGTGATGTTTCAGAAAATCATGAACCGTTCCGAAGAAAAAATTTATTGCCTGGAAAAAGAATGTAACCAGGCATGCTTTGGTCACGTTCCTGAACCATAGCCAGAATATGCCGAAAAGGATAAATGCACCAAATAGATAAATCCCAAGCAGGTATAATGCATAACGCGCGGGCGAAAGGTCGGCATACTCGGCGTATACATGAATGATAAAAAATACCGGTAACAGGTAAGCAAAATGCGGGAACTTAAGAAAGGATTTTTTCTCAGGCATGCTTTTTCATTAAATACAAGGTCCTTCCACCCGGCAGCTGTTCATTTTTTTCAATCCGGAAAAGTTTTTCATATGCCAGCAGAAAATTTTCAAGATTATAGCTGGTGTAGATATCTTTTTTTTGTATCAGCATTTCCTGCACTTTCGGATCATCCTTCGGAACAAACTCAATCAGCAGAATAGAACATAGGTTAGCAAAAAGACCAGCTGTCTGTTCCAGCGTGATATTGCGGCCAATGCATAAATGATGTACCAGGGCAAGGGCCAAAGCCAGGTGAGACTTTGAACGTTCCATGAATGGCATTCTCTCTTCATTGTTCCATCCAATTCCAGGTGATGGATCAGGAAGATCAATGATCAGTGGCCATATATTTTCCTGTTGTTTCTCTTTTATTTGTAAAAAAAGTTTATTGATTGAATCGTGATCAGAATCAGCTGCAATGGTGCGTATGCCTTTTGATGCGGTGATAAAAGAAAATTCTCCTTCATTGGCACCCAAATCAATAGCGGACGATACATCCAGTTCATCGATCCATTTTTGCACAACCTGTTTTTTGCGGGGCAGGTAATCATTCCTTTGCGCTGCTTCATTATAATAATTACTCCACCCGGCTTGTTTTCCCTTCCATTCGAGGTTTCTTACCAATGATGTAAGGCTTTCAAGAAGGTGACGAAATTTTTTTTCAGAAAATGATGCGGGCTTTTGATTATCCTTTTGTTTTTTTCCTGACAATGCTGCCTGCAAATGTATGTGCAGGTTAACATTCAGGTTCAACCTGCTTCTCATTGGTAACATTGATGAGGCCATCTGAACCGGTATTCCATCTGGCCAGGAGAGAAGCATTTTTTGAATTGGCTGGTGCGTATAATTCATCAGCACAAGCGGAGCAACAAAACATTCACAAAACTGCCTGTAAGCGATCCACGGTAATGTACTATCATATTTTTCAAATGAAAGTGTATCAATGAGTACAGGCGTTGCACCTCGCCACTGGATATTAAAAGGTGTAGCATCTTTCAGTACCATACCATATTTTAAACTTTCAACAGCAATTGACAAAGTAAACAGCGCAGCTTCTTTCAACATTTCAAAACACCATTCATAAGGGTAAGAAAGAAATGGAATGCGTTCTGGTTGCAGTGTTTTATAATAGCCAGGTGAAACATTTATGGGTTGATCAACTTCAATATGCGGCACCATCCATTTTTTTTCAATGAGCGTTTTATATAATCCACTTTGAATAAAATGGTCGTAGTGTTCTTTATATACCACGTTCACCTGGCGGTAAATGACACCATCTTTTTCAAACATAAAACCCGAAGGATCGCGGTAAGAAGATGGTAGTCGTTGTGCCACTGGCTGCATGTGCAGGTCTGTTATGATTTATGTGACCTGGTAAAATACGATTTAATATTGAGCCAGATGTGTTTGAAAAAGAGCCCGATGTTTTTAAAAAAGAATACAATGCCCAGCACACCGGCAATAATCATCTGTATAAGATAACTGCCGCTGCCGGGATCAATATATAATAAGTGCTGCCACATCAGAAATAACTTAAACGGGTTTGTGGCGTTAGTGCAGAGAGTGATTCATACATTAGTTTTATCGTCTGTTCAATATCATTGCGGTGCAGCATTTCCACAGTTGTATGCATGTACCTGAGTGGAATGGAAATCAATACGGAAGGACAT
The DNA here is from genome assembly GCA_045805105.1 of Flavisolibacter sp. GTDB lineage: Bacteria > Bacteroidota > Bacteroidia > Chitinophagales > Chitinophagaceae > Flavisolibacter. The sequence goes on from JBJMLW010000393.1 coordinate 2,509, forward strand.
CCATCATTTGCATAGGCAAATGAATCTGTATCGGTACCCGTACTCCTGGAAACTGCTCTCATCTGCACAGGAATCTGGCTTTTAGCGGCAACATCTTCAACAAATGCAAGCAGTTTGTTGTGAACAGCAGGGCCGAAAGAAAGAGATGGACCCTTGCCGCACATTGTATCTCCTTCCACCATTTTATTGATCATCGGGGTAGATGTATCGTGTGTTACATCAGTAATGATGGCAACATTCGGTTTAATCCTGCGTGCAATCATTTCTGCACCGCGAAGCCCGATTTCTTCCTGAACAGCATTCACCACATACAGACCAAAAGGAAGTTTCTTTTTATTTTCTTTTAATAGTCGTGCAACTTCTGCAATCATGAAACCACCAATGCGATTATCGAATGCGCGTCCGATAAAATAATCATAGGCGAGTTCATCAAAACCATCCTGGTAAGTAACAACAGCGCCTACATGAATGCCGAGGTCTTCAATTTCTTTTTTTGTTCGTGCGCCGCAGTCAAGGAAAAGATTTTCCACTTTGGCAACGGGTTCCTTGTCCGCACTACTGATACGGGTATGGATAGCCGGCCATCCAAATACAGCTTTTACCGGTCCTTTTTTTCCATGAATGAAAACCCTTTGTCCGGGTGCGATCTGGTGATCCACACCGCCATTTCTGTTCAGGTACATCA
>JBJMLW010000394.1:0-5145 GCA_045805105.1 Flavisolibacter sp.
ACCTGGACAGCCTTTCAAAGGAATTTTTTGGCCTCCATTACCTGTTTGTGATTTTCCTTGTGATCATTGCTTCTTTCCTTGGTAATCTTGTAGGCTACTGGTTCGGAAGAAAAACAGGACCACTTTTATATGAAAGAAGAGAAACGTGGTTATTCAGAAAAAAACACCTCGTTCGTGCTACTGAGTTTTATCATCAGTATGGAAAAGCAACAATATTCCTGGCAAAATTTCTACCCATCATCCGCACCTTTGCACCTATTGTAGCAGGGATTGTAAAGATGGAACGGTCGACATTTGTATTTTATAATTTTCTTGGAAGTGTTGTATGGGTCACCACAATGATGCTTGGCGGTTATTACCTGCAGTCGTGGGTGGAATCAGAATTTAATTTCAGTCTGAAGGACCATATTGAAGTTATTACCATTGTCATCATTCTCATTACTACACTACCAGTGATCTATAAACTTTTCTTTGCTAAAAAAGAAACAGTTCCGGTAAACGATAAACCTACAGATGTCAATTCCAAATTATCATGAACCCGAAAGCAACCTCTGTATTCAGTCTGGCTGTGATTGTAGCTGCGCTCGGATATTTTGTGGATATATACGATCTGCTTTTATTTACAATTGTGCGTGAACCAAGTCTCGCTGCAATTGGTGTAGGTGCCGATGCAAAATCAATTATTGCTGCCAGCACAAAAATCATCAACTGGCAAATGGTGGGTCTGTTGCTTGGTGGAATCGTTTGGGGGATCCTGGGAGATAAAAAGGGAAGATTGAGTGTACTCTTCGGGTCCATTATTATATACTCCATTGCAAATTTCATAACGGGTTATGTTACTACCGTTGATCATTATGCATATGCGCGGTTTGCAGCAGGTATCGGCCTTGCCGGCGAACTAGGTGCGGGAATTACACTTGTAAGTGAACTAATGCCAAAAGATAAGCGAGGCATTGGAACATCATTAGTAGCAGGTATAGGATTGTTTGGAGCAGTAGCTGCTTATTTTACTTTCCAGATTACAAAAGACTGGCGGCTTTGTTATAAGATTGGTGCCGGTTTGGGTGTTCTTTTATTAATGCTACGTGTAGGTGTAGCAGAAAGTGGGATGTTCAGGGAAGTAAGACAGACAAGTGTTGCACGTGGAAATTTTATTATGTTCTTCACCAATGCCAACCGTTTCAGAAAATATATTCTTGCCATTCTCATCGGGCTTCCAACATGGTTTGTCATTGGTGTTCTTGTAAATCTGAGTAACCGTTTTGCAAAGGACCTTTATTCAGTAACGGTGCTTGATAGCGGCAAAGCCATCATGTATGCTTATATCGGCATCGCGATAGGAGATATTTCTATTGGTCTTGTAAGCCAGTATCTGAAGAGCAGGAAAAAAGCACTGTATATTTTTTATATTCTCACAATAATTTCGGGTATTGCATTTTTCAGTCCGCTGAACAACAACGACAACAGCATGTATGCGATATGCACGGCACTTGGTTTCAGTACCGGCTTCTGGGCTATTTTTGTTACGATTGGTGCAGAACAGTTTGGGACTAACCTACGTGCTACCGCTGCTACTACGATCCCGAATATGGTTCGTGGTGCACTTCCGCTGATCAACATTCTGTTTAAAAATATTTTCCAGGACAGCTGGGGAATAACATTTGTGAAAAGTGGTATTGTTACCGGTATCATTGTAATGAGTATTACACTTATTGCAGCATATTTTACAGAGGAAACCTTTCACAAGGATTTGAATTATGTTGAGTCGGACCATAGACCATAGACCATAGACCATGGACAATAGATCATAGACAATAGATCAGACGGGTATCAAGAAACCAGTAAAAAGTATCTAGTAACGAGTAACCAGAATGAAATTCCTTATCATCCGCTTTTCATCCATTGGTGATATTGTTCTTACCACACCTGTTGTGAGGTGTTTAAAGAAACAATTGCCACTTGCTGAAGTACATTACCTGGTGAAGCCGGCATTTAAAACGGTAATGGAGAATAATCCTTACCTCGATAAAATTCATTTGCTGCAGGACAACTGGGATCAGATGATTGAACAACTAAAGGCAGAAAAATTCGATTACATTATTGACCTCCATCACAACCTGAGGACCTTACGCGTAAAAAATGCCTTGAAGCTTCCGTCATATTCCTTCAACAAACTTAACATTGAGAAATTAATCTTTGTCAAGCTCAAATGGAATGTGATGCCGAAAGGTGTTCACATTGTAGACAGGTACCTGGAAACGGTATCAACATTTGGAATTGTAAATGATGGCGAAGGCATGGATTATTTTATTCCGCCTCAATCAGAAGTAAAAGAGTCCGATATACCAGCGTCGCATCATCTTGGATATATCGCTATTGTAATCGGTGCTTCCTATTTTACCAAAAAGATGCCGGTATATAAACTGACTGAATTGTGTAAGGCTATCAATCATCCGGTTATGTTACTTGGTGCAAAAGAAGAGTTTGACGAAGCAGAACAGATCGCATCTTTTGATCCTATCAAAGTGTATAATGCATGTGGAAAATTCAGTCTCAATGAAAGTGCTGACCTCGTTAGAAAGTCCAGGCTGGTGATTTCACATGATACGGGACTGATGCATATTGCAGCTGCATTGAAGAAACCTGTCATTGCTATTTGGGGAAGTACTACTCCCTCATTTGGTATGGTGCCATATTATGGTGAAAATTATCTTGCTCATCATGCGCAGCCATGGGATGATGTACAGGTGCACAAGCTATGGTGTCGTCCATGCACAAAGTTTGGCCGCAATCATTGCCCTCAGGGACATTTCAAGTGCATGAAAAAAATTTCGATTGATGAGATTGTGAGGAAGGCAGAAAAGTTTTTGAAAAGAGGTAACCAGGGAACAATGGAAGGCCAGTACCGATAGCTATTGCCTATGAATTATTCAGAGACGCTACCCATAGTGTATTGCTAAAATTCAAACTCCTTCACCGAAGGATCATGAAGAATCTGCCTTGTAAATAGGTTGTGATTTTTTTCAGAGCCCTGAACGTTCCAGATGCCAGTAATATTTTCACCATTTTTCGTTCTTTTGACACGCTTAAAAGTGAGATTGCATTCTTTAAATAACAATTCGTATTGTTTCAATAGGTCCTCCCTGTAATTGCTTACTATTTTATAAGTGTGCGCCTGGTTCTTGCGGTCGATATAAAATTCAAGTTTGGAAAGGAGCAGCAGCGCCGCAAGGATAATTAATGTAGATACAGTTACGATCAGGTATAAACCATCAGCGATACCCATACCCAGGGCAGCAACGGCCCAGATGGCGGCAGCAGTTGTAATGCCATTTACCCGGTTATCTGATTTGAAGATCACACCTGCGCCGAGAAAACCAATACCGGTAACAATATTTGAAGCAATGCGATCAGGACTCACACTACTCATATATTTTGAAAATGTTGTAAAAAGAAAAGAACCCAGGCAAATCAGGATCATTGTCCTGAAGCCGGCCGACTTACTTCTGTATTCACGTTCCATACCGATGAGCCCGCCAATAACAATCACCATCAGTAACCGTATCAACAGTTCTTCATTGACCGAAAATGATTCTGTTAACTTATCCATAGGGCTAAGGTACGGAGCGGACTCATGGCGTGGTAATTGTATAATAAGCGGAAATTAAATTATGAAGCTTATTTTTTTAGCAGCAGCGATAGGCGCCGTGGCAATTACTTCCTGTAATTCGAACAGGGATAGGTATCTAGACCTGAATACAGGCAACTATGTGGACCTCAAATCAGATAGTGCTGGTCTTATGGTTAACGAAAAAACCGGGGCTCCTGTAGAGCTTTATGTTGATACACATACCCATGATACTATTTTTGGATCAACCGGTAAAGTTGTCAATGGACATGTTACCCACACAGAAAGCGGGAACTGGGTAGTAAAGCAGGATGGAGACGAATACAAAGCGGTCAACGGAAATGAAAAGATCAAGGAAGAAGGGGGAGAAATAAAAACCAAGGATGGTAGTGTTACTAAAAAGGTGGATGAAGATGGAGATGTAAAAATTGAAACCGGACAAAAGACGATCAAAATTGATGGTAAGACAGGAGAGCGTAAAGTGAAAAAGGATCACAACATTACGGATAAGATAAAAAAGGTTTTGTAATATAAGGAGGTAAGAAGCAGGATAGATGAGGTAGAAGGGGCGGTGATATGATGGTTATGAAAATTTTTCTTTGTTCGGGAAATGTTTCTGAATGGATGTAAGATTTTCTGATGGGAAAAAAACATTTGACCTCGAAATCTTCACTCCTGAAAAGCCCTGCCGGGCCCTCCCTCCCCCGCCTCCACCTACCGCGATAATTGTTGCAGAAATATCTAATAAAACGTGTATTACTATTTTTTAGTAATACACCTTTTATCAAAACAACAAACCTGGTTGTCAGCTATTCATCCCCTTGCCTTTAAAATGGTATACCGATAAATAAAAGTAATTACATCCGGAGGTAAACCAATGGGAAAAAAACCGTTAAAAAGAGAGAAAAAGATCATGAAGGGATTTTCTAGCTGGTAATTTAAATTTCATTCCCTGCAGCAAACTTCTTTATTACTAACTACAGATTAAAAAAAATCCCGCAAACTGCGGGATTTCTTTTAATGAATCTGGATCACTTTCGGCGGCCTTTGTTTCGCTTCTTCCTTTTTAGGAATTGTAAGATAAAGCACGCCATTTTCATATCTGGCCTGGATCTTTTCTGCATCCACTACATCCTTATACAACTGGAATGTACGTTCAAATGATTCGTAGCTGAATTCGCGGCGGGTATAACGCTCACCTTCTTTTTCTTCATTTTCATTTTTTCTTTCACTCCTGATAGTAAGCATGTTCCCATTCAGTTCAATTTTAAAATCATTTTTGTTCATTCCGGGAGCTGCCATTTCTACTTCATAATTCTCATTGGTTTCCCTGATGTTAACTGAAGGAATGGTTGTGCTCGTACTGGAATTGTTAGATGTAGACCACAAGTCCCTGCTGATAAAATCATCAAAAAGATGGTTGAATGACGGGAAAAGGTCATTTCTTCTCAGTAATGACATAATTACCTCCGTTTTAATTGATCAAAGAATATTTTACTCATCCCTTGCAATCAAAA
>JBJMLW010000395.1:0-5042 GCA_045805105.1 Flavisolibacter sp.
CCCAGATCTCATTACACACAGCATCAAGGAAATACCTGTCGTGTGTTACAAGAATCAGCGTTACATTTTCCTTATTCAAATAATGTTCAAGCCATTCCACCATTTCAACATCCAGGTGATTGGTTGGCTCGTCCATAATAAGTAGAACATGTTTGTGTTCGAAACCAATATCGATAAGCGTTCGTGCCAGTGCAATTCTTTTTCGCTGGCCGCCACTGAGAGTTGAAACTTTTTGATTCAGGTAGTGAATATTCAGCTTTCCAAGGATCTGCCGCACTTTCGCATCAAAATCCCAAGCGCCTGCTTCATCCATCAGAACAAGCAGTTCACCAATACGTTCGTCATCTGCTTCATCCACTGCGGCTTCATACGCCTTGATTACATTCATTACCGGATGGGAATGATCAAAGATGTTGTCCAGAATTGATTTTTCTTCGCTGAGATGAGGTTCCTGCTCAAAGAATGCAACATCCACATCACGGTTGATCCAGATTTTGCCGTCATCGGCGGTTTCATTCCCTGAAATGATCTTTAATAAAGTCGATTTTCCTGATCCGTTTCGTGCAACCAGGGCAATTTTGTCGCCTTCTGAAATATGAAAAGAAATGGCTTCAAAAAGTGGCTTTACTCCATAGGATTTCCCGAGATTTTCTGCTGACACATAGTGCATGCGGCAAAGTTACTGGTTGGTTTCACGCAAAGTCGCAAAGAAAGCAAAGCTGCAAAGTTTGAGAAGAGACACTGATGATAGTGATTATGATTAACCAGTTTAATTATTTCAGCTTAAGAATAAACCATAGAAATACGAACACGTGCATGATGAACAATTTACGTGCTGTTCTTTTGCGCCTTTGCAAGAAACTCTATGCGCTTCATTTACCGAGTGAGCGGATCCATTTCACTACTTCGTCCTTTGTTTTGCCGAGTTTATTCTGCATGCGGCCATAGAATTCTTCGTCTTTACCTTCTTCCCATCTCATATCATCTTCTGTGAGGTTTCCGTGTGCCTGTTTTGCTTTTCCTTTTAATTCATGCCAGCGGCCTCTTAATTCAAGTTCGTCCATAAAATTGTTTCTTCAGATAAATAAAAATCTGTGCCATATTTATTTATTTACCGGAAGCATCACATTTACGATCCTGGGAAGTATGCATGCCTTTACCGTTGTTTTTTTACCCATGTATTCTCCGTCTACCTGGAAATATGATTTTCTTCTTGTTGACATTTCTACATTTTTAGTACTAAAAACTTCAATACAGGAAGAATCGAATGGTTTATGGGTTATAAGCATTTTCAGGAGTTCCAGGATATTCAGCTTACGCACCACAATGATTTCGAATTTTCCATCATCAACACTCCCTTCTGGGTTAATGATTGCTCCTGTACCATAAGTCTGGGCATTGGCGATCACTACCATATATGCCTTTCTTTTTACTTCCGTATCATCGGTTTTAATAGTTACATGCATAGTTTGTTTTTCCCACAGTACCCGTGCCACAGCTTTTCCATAACCCCACATACCTCTTGACGCCGAATGCTCAAAGTACCTGACAAGTAAGGCATTCAATCCTAGGTCGCTAAGGTGAATGCATATCTCTTCATCATTGATCCGGATAACATCGAGTTTTTTTATTTCTCCGTCGGTGATTACCTGCAATGCTTCTTTAATTTCCAAAGGAATTTTCAGTTCTTTAGCCATTCCATTGGCTGAACCTGCTGGCAGGATTCCCATTGGAAGTGAAGTTTCCTTAACTATTTCTGCTATCATTTTCACTGTACCATCTCCGCCAACAGCCACAACCCTATCCGGTTTAACTGATTCAATATGATGGCGGATAGATACATCATCATCTTTTCCTGTTAGCAGGTAAAATTCAATCTGGTGGGGCAGATCCTTAAAATATTCCCGAATAGATGCCTCCCAGTTATTTTTTTCCTTTCCTCCGGAAACAGGGTTAATTGCAAACAGCAATTTGAGTGCGGACTGATTCTGCATACTTATTGTATAGTATTTATGATGCAAAGTACCGACCAGCAGAAAAAACCAGGTTTGAAAGTCAGGTTCATGCGCTGGCTGGGATTGACCCGGCAGGTTACTATAAAAGTGTACCACGGTTACGGACATGCGGAACAACTTCTTGTTTATGGACATGTTTTCAAACTGAGCCCCCTTCCCAGAAAGCGGTACAGGAAAAGTTTTCTCAGAAATACCTGGGCGCTTCTCAGGTTATTTATTGTGAAACCATTTCCCGAGCTGCCTGTTGAAATGAAATGGAAGGACAAAACTTACTATTCGAAAACTGACGTAGATGGATTTTTCAAATTTGAATGGAAAGATGATCCTCCCCTTCCACAGGGATGGCAGGAAGTAGAAGTAAAAGCGAAATTAAATGATACCATAATCGCATCATCTGCTGGTCATGTTTTCATTCCTTACTCCACACAATACGGATTTATTTCAGACATAGACGATACATTCCTCATCTCCCATTCATCCAACCTGCGTAAACGACTATTTGTTTTATTTACGCAAAATGCACGAAGCCGGAAACCTTTTGATGGTGTGGTGAATCACTACCAGTTACTTGCACAAAGCAATACAACACCCGATGCTCCCAACCCATTCTTTTTTGTATCAAGCAGTGAGTGGAATCTTTATGACTACATTCTTGAATTTGCAACAGTTAATGAGATTCCCAAGGGAGTTTTTCTTCTCAGTCAGTTGAAACGGTTCAACCAGTTGCTGAAAACAGGTGCGAACAATCACCAGACAAAATTTACAAGGATCGTACGCATTCTTGAAAATTATCCAAAACAAAGGTTTATCCTCCTGGGTGACAGTTCCCAGCAGGATCCATATATCTATGAGGCAATCGTTGCCCATTTTTCAAAACAAATTCATGCAGTGTACATCAGGGATGTTTATGAAAAAAATAAACAGAAAGCTGCTGATGTGCTTTTTAAAATTGAATCCAAAGGTGTACCGTGCTGCTTTTTTAAGCACAGCTCTGAAGCCATCCTTCATTCCAAAAAAATCGGGTTGATTCCGGATATGGTAAAAGTGCAGGAAAAAATTACCTGATTGGCATACTATTTCGGAATTAGATGTACAAGAAATTGTTATGGAAAAAAATCTTCAAAACGACGAAGCCCGAAAAAAATTTAAAAAGCTCGTTACTGACATCCGGACGTGTATGTTCATTACTAACAGCCGTGGTGAACACGAGCACACCCGCCCGATGTCTACGGTAGAAATAGATGAGACCGGAGCTCTATGGTTTTTTACTGATATCCGTTCGATTAAAGTTGAAGAGGTTTCCCGTGAGCATCAGGTTCACCTGGTGTATGCGCATCCCGGCAAAGAAAGTTTTCTTGATGTATGGGGTCGTGCTACGGTACATTCCGAAAAACAACTGATCAAAGATAAATGGACACCTTTCGTTAAGGCATGGTTTCCCAATGGAATTGATGATCCGAATATTTCGCTTCTCAGGGTGCAACCGGATGATGTTTATTATTGGAACGCTGAACAGGGAAAAATGATGTCGTTCTTTAAAATTGCTATAGCTGCAGTAACAGGGAAACAGATGGCAGATGATGCCCAGGGAGCTTTGAAAGTTTAATATGGAACCAATTGAAAAGTTAATACCGGAACATCACTCCGGCATACAGACGAATACTGAAAGTTCGGTTCAGGGAAATAATGAAATTCAGGCAATCGATTTATTTAATAAAATAAAAAGTCGCTTGCTGAATATTAATTCATGGCATCAATTTGCAGGTGCGGCTTCTGCTGATTTTCAACTGACGGATGAAAATGGAAGTGAAGTAGGCAGACCTGCGCAAAAAGGTGATTATTTCAAAATAAATATTCCCGGACCAAAAAGTAATACTGGAGAAGGCAATGATTGGGTTCGGATTGAAGACATCGAAGAGATAAGCAAAAAGAACCTGGAATATATTGCGATCCGTGTTCGCCCGGCATCAAATCCGCAAAATAATCATAAAGACGTTGCGCATTTTTTCAGTGAGGAGGCTACATCATCATTTGTGGTCTGCAGAGATGGTCAAAACATCACAGCGGGAGTTTATGGACGTAATGAGAAACCGAATACGGAAACAGAAAACGTAATAGATAAAATCCGGAATACAGCTGTAGCTGCCGGAGCAATTTCGGGGTTTTCAAAACTGCAATGGAAAAGTCTGGTGAATGGACTTACAGATGTGAAGTAGATATTGTGCTGGTTTTCTCTTCAAATAATTTTTCATACAACGGGCTTTCAGTCTTTCTCCACTTATCCCAAAAAGTAAAATACAATCCGTAGTTGAATTTAAAATGCCTGTGGTGCAAAGAATGGTGCGTAGCCCCAATGAGCCACCTTCCAATGAAATGACGGTGAAAATTTTTCGGATAAACTTCTATATCCAGATGGTTGATTACACTTGAAAGACTCATCACCTTTAACTGGATAATGAGTATGTACAAATGAACGGGCATTACCAGTAAAACGAACGGAAGAAAGATGGACTGTAACAAACCTTCAAGTGGATGGAAAGAAAAAGCTGTCCACGGAGAGGTAATATTGCTATCGTGGTGCACCTTATGAACCAATGTAAAAACAGAAGGATGATGCATCCACCGGTGAAGCCAGTAATAGTAGGTTTCATGAAGCAACAATGAAAGTACCAGACTCACAGGTAACCACCATAACTGGTACTGATAAATGTTTGTATAAACTTTAGTATATCCCAACTGCCATAAAAGGAAGGCAAATGTCGTAATTACTGAAAAAATAATTGCAGTGATACAGCTCCACGTTATCTCTTTACGGAACTGTTTTTTCTGTATCCTTTCGAACTGAGTTTTCTTTGTTCCCACTTTACAGGGCGTAATAAATAAAAAAAGCTATAGAAAATGCCAGCAATCAATACATACCGTCCCATGATTATAAAAAACACCAATAAAGTAACTATGAAAAACCAGAAAGGATGTGACACATCAGGTAAAGACATCATTCTCAAATCAACAAATCAGTATAGTAAA
>JBJMLW010000396.1:0-14327 GCA_045805105.1 Flavisolibacter sp.
GAAAGCAAACCTTGTTTACCTAAGGCCGCTGAGTACAGAGGGGGAGGGCATCCCGGGTTACCAGGGAAAATATTCATTGACACAACTGGCCATACCCCTTGGTGGTGGAATTAAATTCAGGGTATCAGAAAAATTTGAGCTGGCCGCCGAATTAGGTTTCAGAAAATTATTTACTGACTATCTAGATGATGTAAGCGGTGTATATGCAGATCCCAATGACATCTTTGCTAACAGGGGACAGGAAGCAGTTGATGTTTCATACAGAGGTGATGAAGTTCCTGGTGGAAACCTGAACTACCCATTGAAAGGAGATCAGCGTGGAAGTCCAAAATATAAAGACCTCTATTATTTTACCGGACTCCATCTTACTTATATTATTTCTTCAAAGGAGGGATATCAATACAATCCTTCTTCCGGTGGTCATCCCTCAAACAGGAAGAGTAAGAAAATGTATGGATGCCCAACTGTTTTCTAAATTTAGTGTACATACTAAGGGAATACGGAAGTAGGAATTCGGATGGAAGTCTTTATCAACTTAAATTAATTTTTTAAACGTTATCCTAATTCCGAATACCTGATTCCCAATCCCATCTACCTTTGCAACTTCATGGCGTACAAAAATCTGCAGCAGTTTATTGATGTTTTAGATAAAAGCGGTGAGCTGATTAGAATCAGGACTTACGTTGATCCGAAACTTGAAATGGCTGAGATTACTGATAGGGTAAGTAAAACAAATGGCGGAGGTAAAGCATTACTTTTTGAAAATACCGGTTATGATTTTCCAGTTCTGATGAATGCTTATGGAAGCGATCGCCGTATGTGTCTTGCGCTTGGAGTTTCTCACCTCGATGATGTAGCAAAAGAAATAGAATCTCTGTTTCATATGCTCTCATCACCGAAAGAAAGTATCGTGGATAAATTGAAATTATTACCTAAACTGGGCCAGTTTGCCAGCTGGATGCCAAAAGTAAAAAACGGCAGAGGAGAATGCCAGCAGGTGATATGGCAGGGTGATGATGCAGACATCACTAAATTACCCGTGATCACTTGCTGGCCCAAAGACGGTGGCCCTTTTGTTACCCTCCCGATTATTCACACAAAGGACCCGAATACAAAAACACGAAATGTAGGTATGTACCGGATGCAGATATTCGGGGCAAAGCTTACGGGTATGCACTGGCACAAACACAAAGTATCTGCACGGCATTTTAATGAATATAAAAAATCCGGCAAACGGATGCCCGTTGCAGTAGCACTAGGCGGTGATCCTGTTTATGCATATGCAGCAACTGCACCTCTTCCGGAAAATGTTGATGAATACATGCTCGCAGGATTTCTTCGTAAAAAAAAGGTTGAACTGGTAACGTGTATTTCCCAACCGGAAATTGAGGTACCTGCTGATGCTGATTTTATTATCGAAGGTTATGTGGATCCTTCAGATGAATTGATATGGGAAGGACCATTTGGTGATCACACAGGGTATTATTCGCTACCGGACTGGTATCCTAAATTTCATATTACATGCATCACGCATCGTTCAAATGCGGTTTACCCGGCAACTATTGTTGGCATACCACCACAGGAAGATGCATGGCTCGGTAAAGCCACGGAAAGAATTTTCCTCGCTCCGATGAAAATGACAATGGTTCCTGAAATCACTGATATGGATATGCCGGTTGAAGGTGTATTTCACAACCTGGTAATTGCACAGATCAGGAAAGATTTTGCAGGACAGGGACAAAAAGTAATGAATGCAATGTGGGGTGCCGGTCAAATGATGTTTAATAAAATTCTTGTACTTGCTGATGAACAGGTGCGCATCCAGGAATATGAAAATCTGGCGCGTTATGTTTTCAACAACCTCAACCCTGCAACCGACATTTATTTTTCCCAGGGGCCGATGGATGTTCTCGATCATAGTTGCAGCAAGCTGGGTTTTGGTGGTAAAATGTGTATCGACGGAACACTTAAATTTGAAGAGGAATCAAATGATAATTTTCTTCACACTTCACAAGGAAAATTCCACCAGGATTTAACAAAACAATTCCCCGAAATTACTTCTGTCAATTTTTCGCTGTTGGAAAAACAGATTCCTGTACTCATGGTTTCTGTGAGAAAAAATAGAAAGAATCATATCCGTGAACTTCACGAACAGATATGCAACCTTAAAGAAACAGAAGCATTGAAAATGATTGTTTATGTTGAGCATACCGTGGATGCCAATGACCTTACTGTAGCACTATGGCGTGCCTGCAATAATCTTGATCCTAAAAGAGATCACACGCTGGTACAGCGGATTTCCCATTCAGATTCTTCGAAAACGTTTGCCTGCATGGGTCTTGATGGAACCATCAAGACAAAGGAATATGATAATTTCCACCGTGACTGGCCGAATATCATTGTGTCCGATGAAGAAACTATAAGGACGGTTGATGAAAAATGGAATTCACTTGGGCTCGGTTCTTTCCTGCCTTCGCCATCGCTGAAATACCGCGATCAGCTCTATGGACTTGAAGCCGTTGTGAATACGTAACTTTATTGAATAACCATAACTGATATGAAACAGGAATTCATTACCACCAATGGCAAAGTGATCATTGATGATGGTGTAATCCATGTAAAAAAACTAATTCACCGCTCGTCGGGTGAATATAATTTTCTCACCTTCTGGGCTTTCTATTGTTTGTATGCAATTAGTACAGATTCTAAAGCAAACCCATTACTATACATTCTTATGGGTTTAGTGGCTTTCGTTTTTCTCATTATCTGTTTTGAGAAGATCTTCATCAAATCTTGGAAAAAAAAGTTTCCGATGGAACAGGTGAAATCATACAAGGTTGATAAGGATGCCTCAGGGCTGGAAACTACTGTCACCTTTTTTTTAAAATCGGGCAGACAGAAATCAATTGTTTTCAGAAATCACGAAAAGCAGCTCGATCCATTTATTGAAATGGTTACGCAACACCTCACCCAAACACAATTCGCGCATTGACTGGTAGCGCGATCAACATCCTGATGACAGGTGCAGGTGCTCCCGGCGCACCAGGGATCATTCATTGCCTTTTGCAGGATCCACGCATCAATCTTTTTACCGGAGACACTGACCCGGAAGCAACCGGACGTTTTCTAAACAAAAACTTTATCCTTCTGCCAAAAGCAACTGATACCACATTCGCAAAATTTATTCTCGAAACCTGCCGTAAAAAAAACATCAGGGTGGTCATGCCCCTCGTAACAAAAGAACTTCTTCCACTGGCAGAAGCACAACAGGAATTCAGGGAAGAGGGAATTCGCGTCATGGTGTCTGAGGAAAAAACAATCAGGATTGCCAATAACAAATCATCATGTTATTCTTTTCTGAAAGATCATGAGATACGGGTTCCTGAATTTTATGTTGTTAAAAACATTCATGAATTTGTTGATGCTGCTGAAAAGCTTGGCTATCCGCAAAACAATTTTTGCTTCAAGCCGTCAGAATCGAACGGGAGCAGGGGTGTACGGATTGTTTCAGGTAAAATTGATGAAGCAGATTTGCTGTTCAATCAGAAACCCGGCCATTTATTCATTACTTACGAACACGCTCAGTCCATACTTTCTTCAACTTCATTTCCGGAATTACTTGTAAGTGAATACCTGCCTGGCCAGGAATATTCAGTTGATGTTCTTGCTGATGATGGGAAAGCCATACTTGTTTTACCGCGGAGCAGGAAAAAAATGATTGGTGGAATTTCAGTGCGCGGAACATTTGTTGAAGACAAAATGATCATTACCTACTGCGAAAAAATTATCCGGGCAATGAAACTCCATGGTAATATTGGCATACAGGTAAAACTTTCAACAGGAGGTGAACCGTTACTTATTGAAATCAACCCGCGCGTACAGGGATCAATTGTTGCTGCAATGGGTGCCGGTATAAATCTTCCGCTTCTGGCGGTTCAAATGCAAATGGGTGAGCAGATTCCTTCTGAATTTTCCATCAGGTGGAATGCATCATTTTCCCGGTACTGGACAGAGGTATTTTATTAAGCCTGTTAAATTCCATCATTGATTCGTGGAATCTATAACGATCGCGTAAATTGCCCTTATGAAATCTACGTTCTGGTTAACCATTGTGGCAACGCTTGGCCTTGCGGCCTGCAGTTCTTCCAGTAAAACTTCAATGAACGCTGCTCCGGCCAATCCAAATACATTATTGTGGCGTATCAGCGGAAAGAATCTTCAGAAACCTTCATACCTGTTTGGCACTATGCATATGATCTGTGCCAGTGATATAGTTATCAGTGATAGTTTGAAATCGGCTATTTCTTCTGCAGACAAAGTTTATCTCGAACTTGACATGGATGATATGTTCCAGATGCTCGGCGCGATGTCGCATATGACCATGCGCGACGATACAACTCTGGCTGATCTTCTTTCACCGGATGATTATAAAAAAGTGAAGACGTATTTCGAAAATAAAGGTGGACTGATGCCGTTTTCAATGATGGAAAAATTCAAACCGCTTCTGATTGAATCACTCATAATGGAACAATCCGGTGAATGTGAAAATATGGTGGTTATGGAACAACTGATCATGGAAGAAGCGAAAGAAAGTGATAAGGAAATCAAAGGACTTGAAACAATGGATTACCAGCTCGGCATCTTTGATAAAATACCTTATAAACTCCAGGCACAGCAACTCGTTAAAGTTGTTGACAATAATGATGAAACAAATGATGAAAATGAAATGAAGATCCTAACGCAGGCGTACAGGGATCAGCAACTGGATAAAATGGATGAACTGACTAAAATGGATCCAAGCATACACGATTTTGCGGATCTTCTTTTATATGACCGTAATATGAACTGGGCTAAAAAGCTGGAAGGACTAATGGCAAAGAATTCACTCGTTGTAGCTGTTGGTGCAGGCCATCTTCCAGGAGAACGTGGTGTGCTGAACCTATTGAGAAAAGCGGGTTATAAAGTGGAACCGGTTAAAAATGATATGATAAAAAAGAAAGTCAAGGATATTTGAGAAAGGCATACTGTTTTTATGATCCTGAACGTACAGGATCACTTATTAAGTTCCTGAATGATACCGAAAGAAAATGTCATACCGTCTCGGCCCGGGCGAGAGTGTATGACATCATTATCTTTCACAATCTTAATAAATCATAATCATCATAACAATCAGCGTTCTGCCTTATATTCAGAATTGCTCCAGGCCGGAGAAAAAGAAATCACCCTCAATCTGTGCATTTTCATCACTATCACTACCATGTACAGCATTTTCTCCAACGGAGGTTGCAAATAGTTTTCTTATTGTTCCAGCATCAGCCTTTGAAGGATCGGTAGCACCGATAAGGGACCTGAAATCAGCTACTGCATTATTCTTTTCAAGAATCGCCGCAATGATTACACCACTGCTCATGAATTCAACCAGCTCACCATAAAATGGCCGGGCTTTATGAACTGCGTAAAATTCTCCTGCTTTTTCTTTTGTCAGCAAAGTCTGTTTTAATGCTACAATCCTGAATCCTGCCTTAATAATTTTATCGAGGATAGCACCGGCATGGCCATTTTTCATAGCATCGGGCTTGATCATCGTAAATGTTCTGTTCGTCATATTTTAATTTTCAATTCGCCGCAAAAATAAGGGGCGGAATGGAAACGTGAATCGTCAATCGTGAATCGTCAATGCCAGAGTTGGCTTTTTAACATTAAAGCCGGTGACGACAAATAACTCTTCTCCTATAACAACCTCCCATTCACGATTCACGATTAACGATTCACGATTAACTCTCATCCCTTACTTTTGCCGCTCCTTATGCAGCCCATACACGAGCTATATCCACAATTTGAAGGAAAGAAAAAAGTAGTCATCACCATGCACCAGAAGCCTGATGCTGATGCTATGGGCTCAACACTTGCCCTCTTTCATTTTTTAAAACAGTTCGGCCATGAGGTTACGGTTATATCACCCACTAATTGGGCTCGCTGGGTCGACTGGATGGAAGGGGTGAATGAGGTTCTTGATTATGAGCTCGAAAAGGCCGCAGCCGACAAAGTACTCGATCAGGCTGAATGGCTTTTTTGTCTTGACCATAATCATTTCAGTCGTACCAAGACAATGGCGCCAAAGCTGGCTTCATTGAAATGTGTAAAGATCCTTATCGATCATCACCAGGAACCGGATGAAGCATCATTTACTTATGGAGTATCAAACACCGGGAAAAGTTCAACCTGTGAAATGATTTATGACCTGATCACCCGGTCTGGTCACCGTGATAAGCTCAATAAGGTAATTGCAGAATGCCTTTATGCAGGTGTGGTAGCAGATACAGGTTCATTTCGTTATTCTTCCACGCATGCAGATGTACACCATATGGTTGCGGCATTGAAAGAGATCGGCCTCGAACATACCATCGTACATGAAGCGCTGTATGATAACTTTCTGGAGAACCGGCTTCGTTTCCTTGGACATGTTCTAAGCAACCGGCTTGAAATCAACTACGAACTGAATACCGCACTTATTTATGTTTCGAAAATTGAATTGCTTAAGTATGAAATCAAGACAGGAGATACTGAAGGCCTTGTTAATTATCCTTTATCCATCCAGGGTATCAGGCTGGTGGGTTGCGTAATAGATCGGGATGAAGAAAGAAAATGGTCGTTCAGAAGCAAAGGCAATTTCGATTGCAACACCTTTGCCAGGAAATATTTCAATGGCGGTGGGCATTTTAATGCATCCGGCGGACATGATTCTGCTTCATTGCAGGATACAGTTCAAAAATTTAAAAAAGCAATTCGTGAGAACAGCACACTTTTACAATAAACAATATAAAATGAAATTCTTTCAGTTTCTTTCAGGAATCCTTGCAGCATCCATTATCCTCGGTGCGTGCAATAATATCGACTTCAGAAAAACAAGTGTCGGAATACCTTACAAGGTCTTCAGCAGCAATAAAGGTGATTCGGTACATATTAATTATTTCGTGAAGTACCAGGTTATTCAGAAAATCAAGGACAGTGTAATTTATAATACATACTGGGACGTCCCTTTTTATGAACAGGTACAACCTATCAACAGGAAACTGACGTATACAGATATTCGCGGTAACGTTATGGAAATACTTCCTAAGGTGAAAACCGGCGACAGTATTTACATTGTACAGTCAACAGATTCCATGCTGAAAGAAAATGCACAACTGGAATTTAAAAAAGGGCAGGAGCTGGTTACTACTATCAGGGTTGTGAATGTATTTAAAAATGTTGAGGATGCAACAACTGCGCAGATGAAAGATAATGAGCCCAAGATAAAAGCAGCGATACAGAAAGCTACTGAAGATGAAAAAACAAATCTTGCCCAGTTCAAAGCTGATTCAGGTTTGCAAAAACAGGTACAGAAGGATGACCAGATCATTGAAAATTATCTCCGGGCCCACAACATTCAGGCACAAAAAACTGACTGGGGTGTTTATGTTCAGGTGTTGAATCCTGGAACAGGTCCAAAACCTACAATTGGAAAATTTGTAAATGTAAAATATGCCGGATCGCACTTTAACGGTGAAGAATTTGATTCAGGAGTTTTTCCTTTGCAGATCGGTACACCAGGCGCGGTAAAAGGCTTTGAAAATGGCGTGATGCAACTCGGCCAGGGTGGAAAGGCAAAAATCTTTATCCCATCCACGCTCGCTTATGGTGCCGGTGGTCGTACACCTACGATCCAGCCCAATGAAAACCTGATTTTCGATATCGAAGTTCTTGAAGTTTCCGACCGACCCATCAGGCAACAGCAACAACCGGTGAATGTAGATACTTCATCCGGAAGAAAATAAGTACTAACCAAGCAGGCACTGAGTATACTTATGAAATGTATATAGTTGAGAAGTTGATACATTTACGTTCAATCTTTTTTGAATCAAACGTATCAACTTATCAACTAATCAACCTGCAAACGTATCAACCCATAGTGGCTGAATACAATTTCACTGCCTGTACAGCCTCCAGTACATCATGAACCCTGAGGATCTGTGCCCCATTCATCAGTGCAATTGTATGAAGAACTGTACTTCCATTCAAAGCTTCTTCAGAAGAAATATCAAGTGTTTTATAAATCGTGGCCTTTCTGGAAACACCTACCATCAGTGGCTTCTCCAGCTGGCGGAATACCGATAAATCGCGGAGCAGTTGAAAATTATGATCCCTGTTTTTTCCAAATCCAAAACCCGGATCAACAATAATATCCTTCATTCCTCCCTGGATCAACTGCCTTGTTTTAAAACTTAGAAAATCAAAAACGTCCTGCGTAACATTTTCATACTCTGGTTCCTCCTGCATAGTTTCAGGACGTCCGCGCATGTGCATGAGAACATATGGAACGTCCATTTCAATAACTGATGGGATTAAGGACGCATCAATTGTTCCCGCGGTAACGTCATTCACAAGACATGCTCCGCTATGAACAGCTTCGATTGCAACTTTGGAATAAAATGTATCTACGGAGATCAATTGTTCAGGAAATGCCTGATGAATAGCCTGAATGGCTGGTATCACCCTATGAATCTCTTCCTCTTCTGTAATACGCCTGCTTCCGGGTCTGGTACTTTGTCCGCCCACATCAAGAAATGTTGCCCCATCATGAATCATTTGACCCGCCCTTTCAACAATTTCCTGGACGTTTACCAGGCGGCTTCCTGCATAAAATGAATCAGGTGTGGTATTGATGATACCCATTACGACCGGTTCATTAAAACATGCAAGCCTGCCTTTACAATTGAGCGTAAACATTTAGTGTTGTTTGTTACTTTTGAGCTAATGTAAATAATAATTAAAGCATGGAATCTAATACGAACGACCAGTACGAAGAAGTGATGCGTGAATGTGAAAAGATTTTTCTCAGCAAGGCAAAAGACTATGGCACGGCATGGCGTGTTCTGCGTACCATTTCAATTATTGACCAGATTTATATAAAAGCACAGCGGATCCGCACTATACAGGAAAAGGGTGAACAAAAAGTAGGAGGAATAGGCGATGACCTTCGAAGTGAAATGATTGCTATTGTCAATTATTCCATCATTGGTCTCATTCAGCTTGAACTTAATGAAAATGATCCTGAAGAACTGGATCTGAAAACAGCTGCTACCCTTTTTGAAAAATATTTTATTGCATCGAAAAAACTCATGATGAGTAAAAATCATGATTACGGTGAAGCCTGGCGTAATATGACACAGGAGAGTTTTATTGACCTTATCACCATGAAGATCCAGCGTACACGCCAGATTCTTTCTAACGAAGGCAAAACAATCGCAAGTGAAGGTATTGATGCGAACTTTTATGACATGGTCAATTATGCGGCCTTTGCATTGATCATGTCGTCCGATGCAAATGTTCAAACATGAAACTTACGGTAAGGATTATTCAGTTCATTGTTGGTATTCTGTTTATCGTCTCCGGGCTGGTAAAGGCAAATGATCCGCTTGGCCTTTCTTATAAAATGCAGGAATTTTTTGAATTATGGAATTCTGAACTGAATGCGGGACATTTTTTTGCACGCAATTTCCTCGTTGGCCTGTTTGAATTCCTACATGAAAATTCCCTGCCTCTTGCCATTGTCATGATCACCCTTGAGATCATTCTGGGTGTGGCGCTTTTGCTGGGGAGGAGGAAAAAACTGGTTTTATATTCACTGCTCCTGCTGATGGTTTTTTTTACATTCCTAACCGGTTATGCCTATTTATCAGGGAAATTCACAAACTGCGGCTGTTTTGGTGATTGTCTTCCGATTTCACCAATGACCTCATTTATCAAAGATCTCGTTCTGCTTGCATTCATTATTATTCTCCTTGCGCGAAAGAAATTTATTGAACCTGTGTTAACCATAAGGTTAACTGCTTTGATTTTATTTGTTTCCTTTTTGGCAAGCATCATCTTTCAATGGTATGCTTTACAATATCTGCCTCCTGTTGATTGTCTCCCATTTAAAAAAGGAAATTCGATAGCAGAACAGATGAAGCCACCACGTGGTGCAATAACGGATAGTACCGCGATCCGGTATATTTATGAAAAGAATGGAAAACGGTTTGAATGGGCACCTGAACAGCTTCCACAGGATTTTGAAAGTTATACCTACGTTGATCGCATTGATAAATTGGTAAGGAAGGGGAATGCGGAACCACGTATCAAGGGTTTTTCTCTTACTGATACCATGCAGCAGGATCATACTACAGAAGTGTTATCTGCCCCGGAAGCAATTTTGATTTTTGCCCTGGATGCAGGAAATACCAATTGGATCAACAATCTCGGTGAAATCATAAAAGATGCATCCACCAGGCAGGTGCCGGTTTATCTGGCAACTTCCATGCAGGAATCTTTCATGAAAATTTTATCAGATCATCATTTTGACATTCCTGTATATGCATGCGACTTTACCGTGATCCGCACGGCAGCCCGAACAGAACCGACTGTGTATTTATTAAAAAAAGGTACCATTGTAAATAAATTCAGCGTTAGGGAGTTTAATAAAATTCCCGGCTCGCTCGACAGGTTGAAATCAGTTAAATAGTGCTCAAATTTATTCTCAGAAAAATTTTTTATGGTGTGCTTGTACTGGCAGGCGTAGTTGTTCTCGTATTTGTTTTATTCCAGGGCTTTGGAGATCCTGCAAGGCTGGTCATGGGTCAAACAGGTGATACGGCAACCAGGGCAAACATCAGGAGGGAACTTTATCTTGACCAGCCAAAATGGAAGCAGTTTTTTCTTTATCTCAATGATGTATCACCCGTTGCCATTCATTCGAAAGATGAAATTTCTAAAAAAGAACTCAAGGGTTTTTTTATTGGAGGTGAAAGAAAGCTGGCGTTTAAACTCCCTTACCTGAGACGGTCGTATCAGACAAGAAAACCTGTAGGATCAATCCTCATGGAAGCACTCCCCGGAACCCTGATGCTTGCCATTACGGCAATGTTTATTGCAGTGATTATTGGAATTCCGCTGGGTGTTGCAGCAGCAATAAAACAGAATACATGGGTTGATAACACCGCTGTATTTTCCAGTATTATCGGCATTTCAGCCCCTTCATTTTTCATGGGCATCATCATCGCTTATATTTTTGGTTTCGTACTCACATCATATACTGGATTGCATATTACCGGAAGCTGGTTTGATATTGATGAAAACGGGGTGAAACGACTCAGCCTGCAAAATCTGATCCTACCTGCAGTAACATTAGGGATACGTCCGCTTGCCATTATCACCCAACTCACCCGGAGTGCAATGCTTGATGTACTGGACCAGGATTATATCAGGACAGCTTATGCGAAAGGACTCAGCAGGAATAAAGTAATATGGAAACATGGATTAAGAAATGCGCTCAACCCTGTTGTTACAGCCATTACTGGTTGGTTTGCGGAGCTTCTGGCAGGCGCATTTTTTATTGAATACATTTTTGGGTGGCGGGGCATCGGGAAAGTTACAGTTGAAGCCTTGGAAAAACTTGACTTCCCCGTTGTAATGGGTTCTGTTCTGGTAACCGCAACATTTTTTATACTTGTTAATATACTCGCTGATATTCTTTATGGCTTGATAGATCCCCGGGTAAGAATTCATGGCTGAGTATTGATAAAAAATTCAGAGGTTTCTTGAAAACAATTAAATTTGCGATAAGCCACATTAACGATTGCTAATCATAAAACATTCTTATGGAAAAAATCGCAGATGTACTGGCGAGAAAGTATCCTCAATTTAATACGGTTGTTCCAGATTGCCCCGTCAGTGATGCACTCTATCAAATGTGTTCTGAAAATGCAGACTTTCTCATTGTCATCGAAGATGACAAATTCCAGGGCGTTATTACCGATCACGACATTGCTTCAAAGATTTTATTTGAAGACCGTCCGTTAAATAAAATTCCTGTAAAGGAATTTATGTGTCGTACACTACCTGTAACAACGCCTGATACCTCACTCGAACAATGCATGCAGTTGATGGAAAGATACAATGTGCGCCACATTGCCGTATTTGAACATTTTATTTTCAGGGGTGTGATTTCGTCTTATGATCTCATTCACGAAGCGCTGAGCAGCAGACGCGAGGTTTTTGATGATGTTACTAATAAAAGGCAGGGATATCCCTGGAATTATTGAATGATCACATCATCGATCACTTTTTCTCCAAGAGCTTCGTTGACACGAAGCTTTATTTTTTCTTTTTGAAATCCGAGCTCCTGCTTCAGAGGTGCAACATGTGTTGTGATAAAGAGTGTACGATTAATTACTTTCAGGTTGTCGGTATAGCGGGCAATCGTTTTTCCCATAACCTTTTCCCATACTTCTTCAATCTGCAAGGCCTGGATGCCGCCCTTGATGCGGCTGCCATTTAAAAACTGCTTTATTGCATCCCCGATTTTGTACTGGCCCATGAAGCGAAGGTAGCGAAAGAAGGGATTGGATATAATGGAATTGGCGATTAGGAACCAGGAACGGTTTCTTTTGGTTAAGGATTTTAAAGATTAATAATTTGCGGTACAATAGAAATTTTTTCCAATTGAATCTTCAGCCTGTCGCAATTTGTATCTGTAATAAAAATCTGTGTTTCCTCGTCGGAACATACGCGGGTCAGCAGGTTGGTAATTCTTTCTTCATCGAGTTTTTCAAAAACATCATCGAGTAACAAAAATGGTGAAACATTTTTTTCTTCCCTTAAAATTTCCATTTCAGCCAGTTTCAGTGAAAACAGCAGGCTTTTTCTTTGACCCTGTGAAGCAATTGTTCTGAAAGAATGTTCACTCAGGTGGAATAATAAATCATCGCGGTGAACACCTCCTGTGGTACGCAGCAACATCAGGTCCTTTGACCGGTTGTGGAGCAGAAGTTCTTTCATGGTCATATGATGGAGTTCACTTTCATACAACAACATAATGTTCTCGTACCTCTGGCAGATATCATTGTACAACAGTTTTACAACAGGCAGGAATTTTAAAAGAAATTCACGTCGTTTTTCAAAAATGAACGACCCCTCCGCAGAAAGCTGTTCATCCAGAACATCCAGCACCGATAGATCTTTTCCAAAACCATCATCAAATGCTCTAAGAAAAGAATTTCGCTGTTGAAGAATCCTTGTATAGTTGATCAGCGATTGCAGGTATTGTGAATCGAGTTGAGAAAGAAGCGTATCAATAAACTTTCTTCTCTCTTCACTTCCTCCCAGGATCAGCTGTACATCATCAGGAGCGATGATTACACAGGGATACCGGCCAATATGTTTTGAAAATTTAGGATAAGCTGTGTCGTTCACAGAAAATTCCTTCCTTCCGGTTTCACGAAGAATGCATACTGCTTTTTCTTCTTTATTATTCAGGGTGATATCTCCCTGTATCCGAAAACCCTGGTGGCCTTGCTGAATATTCAAATGGTCATGCCTTGTAAAATAACTTTTAGTGAAACATAAGTAGTGAATAGCATCAAGAAGATTTGTTTTACCTACACCATTTCTTCCGCATATACCAACAATCCTTTCGGTAAAACGAAAGTCCTGGTGGAAATAGTTTTTGAACTGGTAAAGTGATATGGAGTGGAGGAAGAGAGACAAGGCGTTGAGTATCGAATAACGAATAAAGAATAACGAATATCGGGATAAAAATAGAAGCCTGATTAAAAACCAGACTTTTCAGGTTATTTTCGGCAGGATGCAAAATAAAACCTATACGAGGAGGCATTTCAAAACCTTTGATGCATTGCGTTTTTTTGCCTTCTTTAAAGTTTTTCTTCTGCACATCCCGATATTTTATTTTCCCCTATTTAATTATTTTAAAAAAGGAGGGGGGATAGGCGTTCTTTTCTTTTTTACACTCAGTGGCTTTCTTATCACTTACATACTTCTTTCAGAAAAAGAAGTTTCGGGAACAATATCCTTAAAACGATTTTACCTGCGACGTATTCTTCGTATATGGCCCCTTTATTTCCTGATACTGGGTATTGCTTTTATCACACCTTATGTGATTGACTGGCTACACCTCACACATTCAGATGAAGGATACCAGCCAAACTGGCTTATGTCCGCAGCGTTTCTTGAAAATTACCAGGGAATGATCATGCATAACCATCCTAATGTATCACCATTGGGTGCAACCTGGTCGTTGTGTGTTGAAGAACATTTTTATATCCTGTGGGGTATTTTTTTGTCTTTGATTTCTATTAGACGGCTTCCGGTATTGATTGTTACCTGTATAATTACAGCATTTATTTCGAGGTATGTGTATGCATATTTTCAATTACCTAAGAATGACATCCTCACCAACTTTGACTATTTCGCATATGGTGCCATACCTGCATGGTTGCTTGTAACAAAAA
>JBJMLW010000397.1:0-2845 GCA_045805105.1 Flavisolibacter sp.
AATGTATCAGCCTTTATGTATGCATTTCCACCTGCATCCGTATAAGAATTCTCCATGAACAAATCATTGTTCATTGTATGTTTTGCATAGTCAACATCAGAAGTAATTTCAGTTCCCTTCTTATCCAGCACAGAACGAAAGTTCAGGTTGATGTTGTTGCTGTTCCATTCTGTTGCTTTGTTCACCAAAGCTGTGGTTACACTTTCCAGGTCGCCCGAAGGATTTGAAATATTAATGATGCTGGGATTGGAAGCAGTCATTCCTGATTTATTCAGGTTCACGACAGCACCAACTGTTGTTTTTTTCGTGGCAAAGAAATCTATTCCCACTTTGGCACTGTACGAATTACCCTTTCCCAACCTGTTGGTTTCCTGGTTGAAAATCCGGTCGATGGTACTTCCATTGTAAATGTTCCTGTCTATGTACAATGTTTGATAACGTTTCTGATAATTGTGACTGAGATTCGTGAACAGGTTGATCTTCCCTTCCCTGTAATTGAAATTAAAGGCCTCATTTGTTTTGGGATACTTGCCCTGTGTATAGCCTAAATTGGCGGAACCATTGATGCCGGCCTTAATAATTTTTTTTGTCTTGATATTGATGATACCTGCATTTCCGGCTGCATCATAGCGTGCAGGCGGATTGGTCATGATCTCAATCTGGTCGAGCTGAGAAGAATGCATGTTGCGTAATAAATTGGCGAGATCAGCCTGGCTTAATTGTGTAGGACGTCCATCAACTAAAATCAAAACACCATCTTTTCCTTTAAGACTGATGTTTCCATCCCTGTCTACCGATACACCGGGTGATTTCTCCAGCACTTCCAGTGCATTGGTGCCCACATTGGTAATGGATGCATCTACATTGATGATGGTGCGGTCAATTCTTTGTTCGATCAGGGGACGTTTGGCTGTAACCGTTACAGCAGCCAGGTCTTTATTCACCGGAACCATTGTTATTGCAGGTGCCTGTGCGACTGGTTGCTGTGCATTGATTTCGATAACTTGGCTGAAAGTTTTTTGATGACTCACCGCAGTAGCTAATACAATATATTTTCCAAAGAAGATGTTTTCAAAAACGTATTGTCCTTCTTTATTGGACGCAGAAATTTTTACGGTTGATGAATCCTTTGAACGTAACAGGCTGATGGTGGCGCCTTCGTAGGGTTTGGAATTTTTAGATATTGTTCCTGAAATGTTTCCTGTGTTTTGAGCATACGCATTGGACAGGAAAAGGCAAAGCGTAGCTAATAAGATCGAGATCTTCATAAAATTTATTTTATAGAGTTGATGGAATTTTCGTTACATACGAGATGTAGTTCTCAGATGTTTAATGTGATTTTAGATTTTTTTAGATCGACGTTTTCCTGAACTAACGCAAGTCCCGGTGCCCAGGACCGCAAAGGAAACGCAAAGGGCGCTATAAATGCATCCCCATGCGATCCCTTGCGTATCCTTTGCGTTCCGCGTTAGCGGAATTGCGTTAGTTCAGAAAAATCGTCGAATAAAGAACTGTCGGAATAAGTAATTGACTTACCTATTGGCTGATTATTTTAATGTTAGCTTTCATTAATAATTTGGATGGAAGCGCTATCCTCGAAACAGAATCTGTTTCAATGGACAGTTCTCCCAGCTCCCCTTCATCATATTCAAACCTCGAATTCATTAACCTTACTTCCATTTGATTGACATTCGTTTTGCTGTGAAATAAAATTGCAGAATGATCAGAGGCGTCCAGCTTCACATGCTCCAACGAAAACGGCATGTACTCTCCTGAAAAAATTATGTTTGAATGCTGCAGGTGTAGCACCGGATTAATTTGCGAAATATTTTTTCCTGGATAGAAATTAAGCGAAGAGTTATACACCGACAACATTGTTTTGTACGGAAGATTTAACATTACCGGGATGTCGAGGCTTAATTTATGTACGCTGTCCTTTCCCCTGATGAGCAAAGTATCTCCGTTACGCACATAATCAATAATATCTTCCTGTCCCTTTTCTACCTGGGCTACATCGGCAAAACGTATGGAAGCACCAGGCACATTTCGGATAGATACAAACAATATGTTCGGAAACAGTTCCATTGAATTAGGTACCTGATCATCCTCCGGATTATAAATGGTATAGTCGCCATTTTTATACTTTGCATACAGGGTGATGTGGATGGCAGCAATCATGATCAGTCCTATGCTGAATCCCACCAGTAATAATTTGTTGCTTTTTTTCATAACAAGGCAGGTATAAGTTTAATTGGAATAATTTTTTTTGAATTTTTCATATCTCGGCTTTAGTTCATCTACATCCATACCAAGGAGGAGAATGTTTCTGAAAATGTTCGGCAGTTCTTTTTCAATAAATTCTGTTTTGCGGTAGGAGATAGCATGTTTGATGGCGTCGTTGCTTACAAAATACCCGATGCCGCGTTGGTTGTGAATGATGTTTTGTCCCTGTAAAAATTCATATGTGCGCATGACTGTATTGGGATTCACTTCCAGTTGCACCGCCAGCTCGCGAACCGATGGAATGCGCTCGCCGGGCTTCCACTGCTTCACCAGGATGCGTTCGCAGATGTAATCGGCGATCTGGAGGTATATGGCTATTGATTCTCTGAATTGCATGATAATTTTTTTAAAGCCTATACTTGTTTTTCTTTCAAACGGTAATAGGTAACGATCCATAAAAAAGGAGCAATGGCATACATCAGCAGAAACCGGAATACTTCGCCGATCCATCGTGGCACCTGAACGAGGGGATCGTTAACACCATCAACGTATACACGATATGCGGTGAGAAATCCTCTTGGGTAATCGCCTTCAGGCAACAGCTTTTCATTTAATAAATACA
>JBJMLW010000398.1:0-6398 GCA_045805105.1 Flavisolibacter sp.
CATTGCTTCCACACTCAGCCAGCCATTGTTCTCCTCCTGCGCCATATGAAGAAGCGGAATGAGCGCACTCTTCTGCCTCCCCTGCGGATAGCGGGATTTTATTTCATTAACCTTCTTTAGTTTGTCCTCAGAAAACCTCATTGTTATTTTGTATGTTGTATGTTGAATGTTGTATGAAAACCATTCAACATACAAAATTTAGCATTTAACATAGTTTATTCACCCATCCATCTCTCCTGCAATTAAATTCATCGACGACATCACAATGATCGCATCACTCAGCATACTTCCCTTGATCATTTCTTCATACGCCTGGTAATAAATAAAACATGGTCTCCTGAAGTGAAGCCGGTACGGTGTACGTCCGCCATCACTGATCAGGTAAAAACCAAGTTCACCATTACCACCTTCTACACTGTGATACACTTCACCCGGCGGAATATCGATCTCACCCATTACAATTTTGAAATGATAGATGAGTGCTTCCATTTTTGTGTACACATCCTTTTTCTGAGGAAGGTAATATTCCGGAACATCTGCATGATAAATCGTAGCGTCTTCGCCTTTGAAATCCTGCAGCTTTTTATAAGCCTGTTCAACAATACTGATCGACTGCCACATTTCCTGGTTGCGCACCAGGAACCTGTCGTATGTATCACCTGTTTTTCCTACGGGAATTTCAAAATCAAAATCCTGGTAACTGCTGTAAGGCGTATGTACGCGAACATCATAATCCACACCAGCTGCACGAAGGTTGGGTCCAGTAAATCCGTAATTCAGTGCGCGTTCAGCACTAATGGGACCTGTACCGATAGTACGTTCCATAAAAATCCGGTTACGGTTAAAGAGGTTTTCAAACTCTTCGAGTACCACAGGAAATTCTTTCAGGAATTTTTCCAGCTTGGTAAAGGCAATATCATTGAAATCGCGTTCAAAGCCACCGATCCTTCCGATCGTTGTTGTAAGCCTTGATCCGCATACTTCCTCCCATATTTCATATATCAGTTCGCGGTACTGCATTACATACAGGAAGCCCGTGAAGGCTCCGGTATCCACACCTATTACCGAGTTGCAGATGATATGATCCGCAATCCGTGCGAGCTCCATAATAATAACGCGGAGATAATCCACACGCTTCGGTGTTTGAATGCCCAGTAATTTTTCACAGGTCATATGCCATCCCATATTATTAATGGGTGCTGAACAGTAATTCAACCTGTCGGTTAGTGGTGTGATCTGATATAAAGGTCTGCGTTCAGCGATCTTTTCAAATGCCCGATGGATATAACCGATGGTTTGTTCTGCAGAAACAATCTTTTCTCCATCAAGTTCAAGGATATTCTGGAACACACCATGGGTAGCCGGGTGCGTTGGCCCCAAATTAATCTTTGTTGTTTGTCTTTCTATACTTCCTTCCGGAAGCTGTATATGTTTTTCTGTAGTAGACACGTTTAATTATTTTGAATGATAAATGTTGAATGTTAAATGAAGCCCCATTCAACATTTATCATTTAGCCTTTATCATTTTCTTTGTCCATCTCCGGTATCATATGCCGATGATCTTCCGCTGTTTTATTTCCAAAATCCTGGCTGCCACCCCTGCCGAACATTTCATCATCCTTATCAATCCTTGTCTGGTCTTCCAGTGGAAATTCCTTGCGTTGCGGAAAGTAATCCATTTCCGGAACGTTCTGTATCCTGATCAGGTTTGGATGCCCAATGAAGTTCACTCCATAAAAATCATATGCTTCACGTTCCTGCCAGTTGGCTGAAGAAAATAATCCGGTTGCTGTAAAAACATCCGGCTTGCTCACCGGGGCAAATACCTTGAAGCGGATGCGCACATTGTCAACAAGGTTATGAAGATGATATACCACAGCGAGTTCTCTTCCTGCATATGCAGGATAATGTACTGCAGTGAGATCTGTTAGAAAACGGAATTTCAATTCTTCATCATCATAAAGAAAATTGAGCACCTTCAGGTTCATTTCTTTCGGCGCTTCAAATGTCAGCATCCCATAGGGTTCTTCAAAACCGGTAACCTGGTCGCCAAAATGTTCTGTCAGTTTTTGTTTGATGACGTCGTTGGTCAATGACATAAGATTGCTTCGAGCTTTTAGCTACGAGCTTCGAGCTGGAGTCTTGCTCACAGCTCGCAGCTCATAACGCGCAGCTTTATTGTATTCCGTAACTGTTTAATAAATTCTTATACTGTTCGCTGTTTCTGCGCCGGATGCTTTCCTTTCCAACAAGATCCTGTACTCTTATCACTCCATCCAATATAGCTTCAGGACGTGGTGGGCAACCGGGCACATATACATCAACGGGCACTACCTGGTCTATTCCCTGCAAAACACTATAGCTATCGAAAATGCCACCACTACATGCACACGCACCAACAGCCATTACCCAACGGGGTTCGGCCATCTGCAGGTACACCTGACGTACAATGGGCGCCATCTTTTTTGCAATGGTTCCCATCACCATCAGCAGGTCGCACTGCCGCGGCGAAAATGCAAGTCTTTCCGAACCAAAACGTGCAAGGTCATAATGCGAAGCCATCGTTGCCATAAATTCAATTCCACAACATGAGGTAGCAAAAGGCAGTGGCCAGATGGAATTTTTTCTCGCTAATCCAACCACATCACTCAGCTTTGAAGCAAAAAAACCTTCACCCTGGTAGCCTTCCGGCATATCTGCAACGCTGATATCTTTTTCCAGAGGTTTATCTGTAAGATTAAATGAAACAGGACGGGCCATAAATAAATTTTTTAATTGTCCAATACCTGATCAATGCGCCAGGCTATTCTTCCCAGTTCAACGCACCTTTCTTTATGATATAAATAAATCCACAAAGAAAAAATCCAACGAACATTAACACAGCCCAAAAACCGCTCCAACCCAGTGTTTTGAATGTAACAGCATAAGGATAGAAAAAGATGACTTCCACATCAAATAAAACAAACAGGATAGCAACCAGGAAATATTTAATAGCAACCGGCTGGCGGGCATCACCATGACTTTCTATACCACTTGTAAAGTTCTGAAGTTTGTCGGCAGTTTTCCTGCTCGGTCCAATTATATGTGTAATGAACATCAGGAAGGCTATGAGGCCAACTGCAAAAAGTATCTGAAGCCCTACGGGAAAATAACTTCCCGAACTGTTAACATCAGTTACTGAACGAGTAAAATCTGTCTGGAGCAGGTGAAACATAGTTTTTCAATTGGGCATGCAAAAATAAGCCGGGATCGTCAATCTTTTTGTAATATTTCGTAATAAAAACCTCCCCCATGAATCGGGGGAGGTAAGTTTTGAATTATATAGATTGTAAAGTCAATTGTCTAACAACCTGAGATAGTCAATATTAATATATTTTCCAACCTAGAGTCTCGAAGCTCGTAGCTCGCAGCTTCTCTCTAACCTTTCCCTTTCACCTTCGTCTTCGTCGGTGTTGTTTTTGTTTTTGATGTAGGCGTTTTTTCTTTCGCCTGGTTTGAAGTGCTATTTGTTTTTGCACCGCCGCCAGATTTTACAGAATTGAGAACCCTCTGAATATTCAGAAGGTTGGAGCTATTCGCATCAAACTTCAAACCCTGCTCAACATATTGTTTCGCAGCAGGCAGGTCATTCTTCACATTGTAATAATAAATTGCCAGGCTGGATGCCGCATTTACACCTTGTGTTCTGTACCGTGCTGTATCAGTTAATGCAATGTCGAGCACTTTCTGGTAATTGGCGATTGCTAGACCCTGAGGAGTAGCACCGGAATCAATTGCCTGCAATGCCCGTGCACTCCAGTAATATCCATAAATACTATCAGGAGCCAGTTTTGTATATTCTTTTGCAACACTGTCTGCCTGCATGTATGCACCACCCTGGGCAAATGGTACGGCCATATAGCTAATCAATTCTGTTGGAGACGTATATTTCGGATCCTTTGCATATCTTAATTTATAAGACAACATCCTCAATGTAGCTTCGAAAATACGGTTACCACTCGTCTTGGCATCATCAATTGCTTCGTTAAGTACAGCTAATTGCCTTGTAAGAACACTATCCCTCATCACAGCTGTAACAATATCCCTTTCGATCAGTTCGGGATTGTTTCTTCCACATGCCTGGGCACGGATAATATAATCAGTACCAAGAATGTCTTCATCAGCTGCTTTAGTAAAGAAAGTATTGATCATATCACATGCGGATGTGGTATCCTTCTGCCCCATATATACAACAGCCATCGCACGGTATACACGCGGATTTGCATTATTGTTTGTCTGTGAAATAATTCTTTTACCTATGGGTGCTGCTTCATCATATTTTTTCTGTACCAGCAGTATCTGGAATTTGAAATAATCATTTTCAACACTGGGGTCTGAATTATTGATATAGAGATCAGCATATTTTTCAGCCGTTGGAAAATCCTGTTTAGAAAAAAGATAATAATAATAGAGTTCTTCGTATGCAGGGGCAAATTTGGCGTCAGCAGCAACGGCTGCATTCAGGTTTTCAAGAACCACACTCCATGCTTCAGGCTGCCTGTAGCTTACCTGCGTCTGGTACAGCTTGGCTGTACGATAGGGAGCAACCGCAAATGAAGGATTGACCTGCAATGCCTGGCGGTAAGCCTGTACAGCCTCACCACCCTTATTTACTTTCTTACGATATGCATTACCAAGGTTCAGAAATATATCAGCATTATTGGGAGCAATCTGAGAAGCCTCGGTAAGTTTTGTAATGGCGTAGTCGAGGTCACCAGCTTTATTCGATTCCGAATAAGCGTTGACATTGGCGCGGCCAACTGCATCCAGGATGGCCGGGTCATTTGATTTTTTTCCTTTGCTTGCATTGATCGCACTTTCAAAATGTGATCGTGCTTCACCCTTTTTACCTTCAAGCAATTCAACATGGCCAAGACCTGCCATGATTAATGGAGCATTTCCATTGGTAACAAGTGCCTTTTCATATAAAGACCTCGCTGCAGGAATATTTTTTTGTCCGATATATGCCTGGCCAAGCCAGTATGTTGCTTCTATATTATTGGGATTCGCTGCAAGCAGTTTTTCAAAAGTTGTTTTTGCACTTTGAAAACGTTGTGCATAGATGTAATTCATTCCTTCCTGAACAGACTGAGCCAAAGCTGATAGGGACAGGAAAGCAGCAAAGAACAATCCGATAGCTGATTTCTTCATTTTTCTTTTCTTTATAGATTTAATAATTGGTCTTTTCGTTTACTTGCCGGTTGTTAATTTTTCATTGATTTTTGTGTTCCGTATATAATTTGGTTTTAATACGGGCATCAGGTAAGATCTTCTGAAAATCAACTGACCACGGTCACCTTCCATAAAACTTGCAAAGGCATGTCCCAGCCCCTGGTGCCTTTCTTTCAACACATATACCAAATCACGTACCAGTGGATATGATTTAGTATAAATGAAGTATTGAGAAGGCTGCACATATGCTCCCGCACTGTCGGTACTTTCAATATAGGCGATCCTGATTTTTTTTCTTGCTGTGACCTGTGCGGTATCATCCATGTTTCCGATCCAGCTGAAACCAACAAAACCTACCGCTTTCGGAACCCTGCTCACATAATCAATTACATCAACAGAATTTTTTGCAGCAACAACATTCTTACCAAGACTATCACCTTTTAGCACAGAGTCAATCATGAACCGAACGGTACTGGTTGCCCTGTTACCATCAAATACCGGAACCAGGTTTTCCTTAGACCTTCCTGAAAGCAGATCTTTTAGTTCTGTCATACTGAAAAAAGGGTCCGGCATAGATGGATGAACAAGCACTGTTACCAGGTCACGCGCTACAACCATCTGCTGTGGATCTGTATCCAGGGAATCAATGATCATTTTTTGCTCAGAAGCAGAATAACCTCTTGTTGCGATCACCATCCTGATGGAAGAATCAAGAAGGTCGTTCAGGCATTCAGCTTCAGGTTTATAATGCACATTTATTTTTGTATCGGGGTATTGCGATTCATAAACCATCACCAGCTGATCCACAACCGGCTTGAATGTTTCATCGCAACTTACCTGAATAGTACCTCTGTCGAACCGGTCTCGCATAGTTGAGCCATCAATCCTTCCGCAACCGATGCCGGTAGTCAACAACAATGATAACGTGCACCAACACACTAACCGCTTCCTCCGGGTCATGCAAAATAATCCTTTTTATAGCCCCTGTAAATCCGCCAGATACCATATAAAACAAACAATCCTCCAATGAGATAATCGATGGAAGATGGTTTGCGGTTGAAAAGATTTATCCCGAATTTTTCATACGTCAGAAAATAAACGCCCACCAGGAAAAGAATGGTTCCCATTGTATAATCCATGAACGAACGGACCCGGGCCAACTTCCTGCGATGATCCTCCTGATAATC
>JBJMLW010000399.1:0-2760 GCA_045805105.1 Flavisolibacter sp.
AAACAGAAAAAACAAAAGCTTTCCAGGGATTCATCGGAATAGAATATGCTGGCAATACATTAAGTGAGGATGATGGAATTCGTGCTACCAAAAAATTGCTGGAGCGTTCAGGGATCAGTATTTAAATGACCATCAAATTTAAAAGTACTTGATATGAAAAGAAGAGAAGTAGTCTCTACATTATTATGGGGAATAGGAGGTGCGATCATTTCACCAGGTGTTCTTTTGTCAGCATGTAATTCAAAGCCGGCAAAAAAGGAATCGTTTACCTCAGATGATATTGCATTATTGGATGAAGTAGGCGAGACCATAATCCCTGCAACAGCTTCATCTCCGGGAGCGAAGGCAGCAAAGATTGGCGAGTTCATGAAAGTTTACGTAACGGATTGTTATAACAAAGATCACCAGGACATATTTTACAAAGGACTCACAAACCTGAGAGAGCTGAGTAATAAAAAGTTCCGAAAGGATTTTGTCGACTTATCGGCCGCTCAGAAACATGCGCTGATCCTTACACTCAATAAGGAAGCGAATGATCATGACAGGAATAAGGATAGAAATGCTCCTGAGCATTACTTCTCTATGATAAAGGAAATGACTTTGTTTGGTTTCTTTACTTCAAAACCAGGCGCCACCAAAACCCTTCGCTACTTGCCTGTACCCGGATATTACAACGGCAACCTTGCTTATAAAACAGGTGACAAAGCATGGGCTATGTAACGATCAATATAAACTAAACGCTTAAACAAGTAACATGGGAGATATAAAGAATTCATATGATGCAATAGTGATAGGTTCTGGTATGACAGGCGGATGGGCCGCTAAAGAATTATGTGAACATGGACTTAAAACACTTGTCATTGAAAGGGGACGAAATGTAGAACATTTGAAGGATTATCCAACAGCAACAAAAGATATATGGGAGTTTCCACACCGAAACAGATTACCGCGAAAAATCAAAGAAGAAAATCCGGTTGTTTCGAAATGTTATGCTTTCAGGGAAGACACACTTCAGTTTTTTGTGAAAGACAAAGAGCACCCTTATATACAGGAGAAGCCCTTTGATTGGATAAGAGCCTACCAGGTAGGTGGAAAATCTTTATTATGGGGAAGAGGAACCCAGCGGTATAATAAATTTGATTTTGAGGGTCCGGCACGTGATGGCTTTGGTATTGACTGGCCCATTCGTTATGAAGACCTGGCGCCCTGGTATTCTCATGTAGAGAAGTTTATAGGCGTGTGTGGCCAAAAGGCTGGCCTCGAAACTCTTCCCGATGGAGAATTTCTTCCACCATGGGAAATGAATGTAGTGGAAAAGACAATCCAGAAAAGGATCATGAGTACCTACAGCGACCGGCACATGACCAATGCGCGTTGCGCACATTTGACTGAGCCCAAAGAAATTCACCTGCAACAAGGAAGGGGCAAATGCATGGCCAGGAATCTTTGTCAGCGCGGGTGTCCGTTCGGAGGTTATTTTAGTGCCAATTCATCAACTTTGCCCTGGGCAGCTAAGACCGGAAACCTTACCATGCGCCCGGATTCTGTGGTTCATTCAATCATCTATGATACTAAAAAAGAAAAAGCAACAGGGGTAAGGGTGATCGATGCACATACAAAAGAAGTTGTCGAATATTTTGCCAAAGTGATCTTTCTAAATGCTGCAGCATTAAACAGTAATCTTGTTTTGCTGAATTCTACCTCAAGCCGCTTTCCGGACGGACTGGGAAATGATCATCATTTACTCGGGAAATATATTGTTTTTCAAAATTACCGCGGCTCCCTTGCTGCGGATATTGATGGTTTTAAAGATAAATATTATTATGGTCGAAGGCCGGCATCCACACTGATACCTAACTTCCGTAATGTGCATAAGCAGGAAACGGATTTTCTTCGGGGATATATGTCATTTCTTTCCGCCGGAAGAGATGGCTGGGGACATGATGTGGGAGGTGACCAGATTGGTGATGATTTTAAAAACATGGTGAGTGAACCCGGCGATTGGCACGTAGGTATGACGATTTCTGGAGAAGTGATACCTAAAGAAACAAACCATGTCAGGTTAAACAAGGATCAAAAAGATGAATGGGGAATGCCATTATTGACGGTGTCTGTTGATTATGATGAGAATGACGAAAAGTTATTGAAAGATTTCTTTGTACAGGGGGCTGAAATGCTGGAAAAGGTAGGCTGTAAAAACATCAAGACCCATGATACCAGGCAAGCACCTGGTTTGGATATACATGAAATGGGAGGGATAAGAATGGGCAAGGATCCTAAAACCTCTTTACTGAATAAGTGGAACCAACTGCATTCCTGTTCAAATGTTTTTGTAACTGATGGTTCCTGTATGACCTCATCAGGAACTTCGAGTCCTTCATTAACTTTTATGGCATTTACGGCAAGGGCCGCAAATCATGCTGTTGAAGAATTGAAAAAGGGCAATTTGTGAAGTTTCAATGATCGCGACAGTTCCATTCATCCGGGTGTCTTTGCAAAAGCCGACAATGGGTTGACAGCAATTGCAAGGGCTTGATCGATGAATCCATTATTTTAAGGATCACTTTGTCTTGAAGTTGAATCCAACAGCGGTTAAATGCATGTGGATAGCAGGTTTTCGAAAAGAGGGTTCATCCTCAAATCTGTTATGTGACCTGCTGTTTTGTTACCTTTTATTGGGAATTATGGTGGTTAATGAGATGAGGCAGATGGATTGCCTGAATAAGAGTGAATGATGTAGAGAATCAGGAAAACCCTGCC
>JBJMLW010000400.1:0-3725 GCA_045805105.1 Flavisolibacter sp.
AAATTTAGAAGTAGAATACATAAATATTCATACTCAATAATCAGAGTTTTTTCAAAAATTGTCTTCAGGATCTAAATCCGGCCTTCGTTCTTTTGTTCTCTTTACTGATTGCTCGTAACGCCAGTCGTCCACTTTCTTTGGGTCTCCGCTCAGGAGTTCCGGAGGTACTTTCCAACCCCTGAAGTCGGCAGGCCTAGTATAAACCGGGGGAGATAATAAATGATCCTGGAATGAATCTGTGAGCGCTGAAGTTTCATCATTAAGTACACCCGGAATTAGTCGGCCTACAGCATCTATCAGTATTGCAGCAGGAAGTTCTCCTCCACTGAGAACATAATCTCCAATGGAAATTTCTCTTGTTACAAAATGTTCGCGGATGCGTTCGTCAATTCCTTTGTAATGTCCGCAAATGATTAAAATATTTTCTTTCAAAGAAAGCTGATTCGCGAGTTGCTGGTTGAAAGTTGTACCATCAGGTGTCAGGTAAATAATTTCATCATATTTTATTTCCCGCTGCAATTCTTCAATAGCGTTTGCCAGTGGCTCGCACATCATTACCATTCCTGCACCGCCCCCGTACTGGTAGTCATCCACCTGACCGTATTCATTTACAGCCCATTTTCTTACCTGGTGAATGTGAACTTCCAAAAGGTTTTTTTCCCTCGCCCTTTTCATCATGGAATGCGATAAAGGACTTTCAAGGAGTTCGGGAATTACTGTCAGAACGTCGAAGCGCATGAACAAATGTAATGGGAAAAGGTCGGGTGATTGTTACTTGCTGTATGCTGCGCGCTAAGCGCCGCGCTGAGAGCTGCAAGTAGGATTCAGGTAACAGCAAAGTTTTAACTTACATATTCTGGATGAGTCCTCGAATGTTCATTTGTGAAATGGTTATCGGTGGAAAGAATAAAGCGTGCAGCTCGCAGCTCGCAGCTTTTTTTCACTTTAGTTCGCTGAAACATTCACTTCTTTGTTTGCCAGGTTTTCGTTGTGATCATTGGCATCTATATCAATAGTGTAAGTTCTTCCTGTAACACCAACAAATGTCTGGTTTACATTGTATGATTTTACATCGGGGTGATCTTCCGTATGCAGGAGATGACCACCGGTTGAATTATCAATTACACTTACATGAATCATATGGATGCCTTCATTATCGGTTATGCTGGCTTTGATATTTACGGTTTGTCCACCTGAAAATACCTGGTTATCGGTTGGAGATGTAATTGTAATCACGGGGGCCATATCGTCATTTTTGCCACAACCACACATCAATATAATTAAGACAATACTTAAAATTTTCATGGTGTTTTTGTTATAAATACGTTGATCGGTGAACATAGTTGTGATGTTGATGTCATATTTGAGAAATCCTCTCATAAATGTCATTTTAATTCTACACTTTTCATAATGATCATCTACTGAAGACGAATGATGGATAAATTATTTTTATAATTTTTAAACGGGAAAAAGCGTTTTTTTATACGTTTTTGAAGAAGATATACGTTATTGAAAATTAAGGGAATAGAATTTGTAACTCTACAGTAGAACCATGTGTAATGAACCCGAATCTTCAATGCCTAGATCTCAATACTTTAAAGGCACTTTACGATAACGAAACAGATGATCTCAATGCTGCTTTACTAAGAGGAGAGGATTGGGATAACCTGAAAAATGAACGCAAAAGGATCATGGACATTGCAATGGTGCTTCGCGCAAAAAGAACCGGGGAAGAAGGAAGTAATGAACATCCCGCCGGATTTCCTTCCCGGAAATGATCATTTCCATTTACAGAATTTCAATAGTTTCACCACAGTAGTTTCCAGGCTTGTAAAACTTGTTGGCTTGGTTATCATCTCAGTACCTAACTTTTTACAAAACATCCTGTCGAGCTCACTATCTGATGTTGTAAATACAACAACCGGTACCGCTTGAAATGCTTCCTGATTCTTAATCTGCTTAAGTGTTTCCTTGCCATCCATTACAGGCATGTTTATGTCAAGTATGATCAGGCAGGGAAGTGCATCATGTTGCAGGGCAGACTGAAGGTATAATAAAGCCTCCTTGCCATTATTTACTTCTACAATATCAAACTGCTGCCGGTTTTTCTGAAGAATTTCCCTCATCATCTGAAGGTCATCCATATCATCATCAGCCCACAGGATTCTGTTTTTGCGCATGTATTCATCTTTAAGGGGCACAGAGGTGGCTGTACATGATACCCGAAAGTACCTGTAAATGAAATGCCTTCTACGATGGATAGACAGGATACGGAAACAACCCGTTGAAAGGGTAAATAAAAGTTGTGAATCATGGATGAGTTTCTCTGGTTGCCGGATCCTGGTTATGGTTATTGTAATTCAAACTACTTTTGCTGCTTTGCTGAACTCATTTACATTTGTAAGGAGGGCAGCATAGCTGTTACGTACTTTTTCTTTACCAAAAATACTGTAGTGAATTTCTGCAGTCGGGAGGAATGAGGTCATGACATTGTTGGATTTCCAGGTATTAACCATGCAGGAACAGGTGAATGTTCTTTATCTGCACGGCGTTTACATTGGTAAGCGTAAAGCTGATAAGCTGACGGTTCTTTTACTCCAGCTTGATAGTTTTTATGTGGAAGTTTTTTACAAAAGATACCGCGTGGAAATTACACGGGTCCGTTGTTCTGCATCAACCAATATGTTAGATCCTTACCTGGCTCAAATAGAAGTTGAGTATTTGGTTAGTTAAGAATTTCTACTACTAACAACCACCATTATGACCGAGTCATCCACACCCAAAAACATTGTATTATATGCAGATGATGACACAGACGACCTGGAACTCGTACAGGACGCTTTTTACCGCTTTACAAAAAATGTAGAAGTAATCACTGCACGTAATGGCAGCCAGGCGCTTGGCTGTCTTAGTGAACTTCGTGAAGAAGATTCTTTTCCCTGCCTGATCATTCTGGATATCAATATGCCTGTACTGAATGGAAAGGAAGTTTTAATTAAGCTGCGTGAAATTGAAGGATTTGATTCTATACCGGTTGTTCTCTTTACCACATCATCACTTCCGGTTGATGAGCAGTTTGCAAAAAAATATAATGCTGGTTTTGTAACAAAACCACTTGATGTTTCACAAATGAAAGTGATTACGGAATCTTTTATTGATCATTGTTCTGATGAAATACAGAAGAAGATAAGAACCTAGAGGGATATTAGTTATTGGTGATGGTTTCCGTTGTAGTCATTATTTTCTGAATAAAAAAATGACAATTGAGAATATTACAACTGGTGTCTAGTAAAAAGTACCTAGAGAAAATCATCCATTTCTCTTCGCTGTTTCTTCGTTGGCCGGCCGATTTTACTTTGGCGTTTGCCGGTATGAAAAGACGATGCCTGGAAGGAAAGTCGGTCAGGTTCTTCCTCTGGTGTAAGGTCAATGTAATATTTAACTGCTTCTGAATAAGCAACCCTGTTCTGAAGAAGGTCCGTTACTTTAATAATCCACTTCCTCGATTCTGTTTTTATTTCATATTCATCTCCTACATGCACATTTTTTGCTGCTTTTACTGATGTGCCATGTTGCTTTACCTTGCCGGTATCACAGGCTGCTGCTGCAAGTGTTCTTGTTTTAAACACCCGTATTGACCATAAATATTTATCCAGACGTAATTTTTCTTTTTCCGCCATTCATCAAAAATTATTGTTCGTGCTCGATGTTAAAAGTAATTTAGA
>JBJMLW010000401.1:0-2969 GCA_045805105.1 Flavisolibacter sp.
ATGTAGTTTGAATTTTAATTAATTAGTTAGCATTAATTAATTATGAGCCCTGTTAACCAGGGCTTTTTTATTTGTCGTGTCATATTTCACTTCATATCTATTTTAATGCATCAATACATTAACCACGATGGCAGGGAGACACAGCGGGACAAT
Organism: Flavisolibacter sp.; assembly: GCA_045805105.1. Lineage (GTDB taxonomy): Bacteria > Bacteroidota > Bacteroidia > Chitinophagales > Chitinophagaceae > Flavisolibacter. The sequence goes on from JBJMLW010000401.1 coordinate 154, forward strand.
GTTTAACTCTGTGACCTTATGCCTCCGGTTCTGATGTTAAGCTTTTGGCTTTTTATATTTCTGCGTTCTCGCATCCCGGATCTCTCCCTTCCAGTTTAACCCAAATCCAAAATCATACACATGACCATCACTATCCACATAAGGAGTCATGTCAAGCGGCACATCTTCTTTTTGTGTTTCTACCGTTTGCATATTAGCCGGCATTTGTAAAGGAAGAAGTGCAGAAGGTTCTGCCTTACCTGAAAGGATGTCGAGCAATGCCTGGTCCTGCACACCAAATGAAACAAGAAGACCCTGCACCTGTTTTTCAAATTCTGAAACAACAGCCGGATTTGTCAATGACATCGAAACAATTACAGGCTTTCCATTCATTGCATTCCTTGTATCAAGAATCAATTTTAGATCTGTAAGGTTCGCGGCCGTGATCGTCTTTCCTTTATAGGACCGGTTGGTATTGGTGGCATCCACAACAGGGTCACCGTATGCTATACTTTGCACCCTTGCATTTTCGGCTGTGTATGAACCATATTGCAAGGTGATCGGCACATAACCATTTCGCCCGCTGTCTTTATCTTCCTTTATATAGCCCACGCCTATGGGACCTTTCACAAAAACGATTGCAACATCCGCTTTTGATGGATCGTTCGTTACTGTAAAATATTTTTTTACCAACTCCATATTCAGTGGGTAATCGGTTTTTTCAGGTGTGGTGATGCCAAACCAGTCGCGGATAGCAGGTGATGTTCTTTGTGGAATATAAACGGTTGTTGTTTTTTTCAACGGAAGAATATTGTTTGTATTTTTTAAGAGGACGATTGATTTCAGCTGGGCATCGTAACCGGCTTTCATGAATTCGGGCCTTCCCACTGTTTTCGCAGAGATCTGTGGGTCGAGGTATGGATTTTCAAATAATCCAACCTGGAAAATATTCCGTAACAGACGAACAGCAGATTGTTCAAAACGTTTACGCATCCAATCTTCACCATGTTCTTTTACACCCATCTGGTATGCTTCAAGAATGGGACCGGCAACATTGTTTCCGCCAAACTGGTCAACACCCGCCATTAATACCTTGTAATGACGTTCTGCAACACTTAGTTTTTCAACGCCCCAGGATTTACCTGCAAAAACATCAGGTGTTTTTCCTTCATCTGCGGTGATCAGCCAGTCGGTGCACACCACACCATCGTAACCATATTTATTACGCAACAGGTCCGTGATCATATACTGGCTGTAACTATTACCTACATTTTGTCCATATTTTTTATCCTGTCCGAATGATATGGTATAATAAGGCATCGCCGCTGCAGCCTTTTTTGTTTTACCATTCAGATGAAATGCTCCGGAAACAAAAGGTGTCAGGTGTGTCTGAAAATTATTACCCGGGTACACAGCAAATTTTCCATAGGCAAAATGCGCATCTCGTCCTGCTTCTTCCGGTCCGCCGCCGGGCCAGTGTTTCACCATGGCATTAACACTGGTAAAACCCCATCCGTTTTTAATTTCATCTTTGCCGGAGGAAGTCTGAAAGCCATCGATGTAGGCACGGGCCATGTCAGCAGACAGTTGCGGATCTTCTCCGAATGTTCCGTTGAAACGACTCCATCTTGGCTCGGTAGCTAGATCCACCTGTGGTGATAAAGCAGTTGTAATACCCAGTGCCCTGTACTCACTCGATGCAATCACACCAAATTTTTTTACCAATGCTGGATCAAATGTTGCAGCCATCCCTAATGATTCGGGCCACATAGAAATACTTCCGCCTGCACCGGCATTATATTCTGTGCTGGCTACAGCGGTATGACGCGGATCCGAACTGTTATTGGCAGGAATGCCGAAACCAACACCTTCTACATATGCCTGTACATTGTTGTTCCATGTTGCGGCCACTTCCGGACTCTCAACTTTTGTAACAAGAACATGACGCAGGTTATCATCTGCAAGAAATTTTTTTTGCTGGTCTGTAAGGTCAGAGGATTTCGCACCACTTTCGGGGAATGGTTTATCATTATAAGTGGCCGCACCAAAACCACGCGATGCAGCGGGAATTGCCTGGTGCGCGCTATACAGCATGAGACCTGCAATCTGTTCTACCGATAATTTTTTTGCAAGATCTTTTGCACGCACATCAACCGGAAGGCGCCAGTCTTCATAAGGATCCAGCTTTCCGTTTTTATTAAGGTCTTTGAAATGCAGTCCGGCGATGGTAAGGATCTTCACGCCTGATGAAGGTGAGTAACCAAGCGTGGGACCGTTTTTATTGGTGATGGTTTTGAAGGTAGGTTGTGAAGATGGTACTTGTTGACCCGATAGGTCCGGAGGGAAAGAGATCAGAGCAAATATGATAGGAACTAAGAATGAACGCATTCTTCCCGATTTATATTGCATAGGTAATAGTTGAAGATTTAATAAAAGATAAACAAACATTGTGAATCAGAATCATCAATATTTTTTTTGATGCTGCTCATCTTGAAGAGCTATTATTGAGAATGAAGAAACCCTGTGCAAGCTTTAATTGGCCGTTCAGCATATTCAATTTCCATGAATTACAATTGATAAGCTTCTGAATAGGCTTTTTTATGTTTCTTCGTTATAAAGCACAAATATTGAGGGCGTAAACAAATTAAAAAGTATGCGGAGGATCTGGATATTATTCATCTCAATCATAGTTTTTTCATCTTGTAAACATGATATTGAAACAGAGCTTCCAGGTAAATGGAATGTAACCACAATGCATTACCCGGAATTTGATAAACTAACCGGTAAATTACTTAAAAATGAAAATGTTGAAAGCGCTGATATTACATCCCAATTTG
>JBJMLW010000402.1:0-4984 GCA_045805105.1 Flavisolibacter sp.
GCAGGTAATTGCCTTAAAAACTCCGGTTATTAAACCAACTCCTGAACAGGCAAAAGATCGTTTATTATGGTACAAAGGGAAAAAGTTAAATGATTCCACTTTAGTTACCGGGAATGCGACTGTAGTGCAATTAAAACGAAAAAAAAATCAGCTCGTCATTCAGCCTGATGGAAAGAATGATATTTTCAAAAAAATAGACCGCCAGCTTTCCCTGTATGAAAATCGGAAATCGGGGTTTATTCATCTGATGTCGTCAACACAGAATGGGTTTTATTTTTATCCTGCCATTGTTAATACATTAAATGAGCTCGATCAGATCCAGAGTCAATTTAAAGAAGTTGTGAAAAATGTAATTGAACTGACCACTTTTGAAAATAGCGATGAGCAGGAAACATTAAAGCCAGGAAAAGGTGGTGCGGATATTCAGTATTTATCTGAAATTCCCACGCAGGTAATGAGTGCATATAATGAGGTAATGGCAATGTTGCAGGCCAATGAACCTTTTGAATTCCCTGAGCCACCAGGCAGGGATCTGGATGCATGTTTCAGTTGTAATGAGGAAAATCAGGGAAATTATTACAGGGCAGTAGATGAATGGAGAGAAAAGTATTTACAGTACGAAAAATCGCTTACTCAAAAAGCCATGATGGTTTCCCGTGCATTGGATAAAATCTCTGCAAATGAAGTTCCTGGAATGCTTGATAATATGAATGTGGCTGTAAACAAATCATTTGACCGAACAAGGTTTAAACTGGAACTGCTTGAAAAAAAATATGGCAATTCAATAAATGTGATTCCATTGCTCATTCTTGAAAATTTAAATCTGCTGCGTCAGGAAAGCTTCACCGGACGTCAGACTGAAATAAATGAACAGGAAATTTCTGATAAGATTGCTGCCTATATTGACAAAGTTTTATTATACATCCGTGAACAGATGCCTCAGCGTAATTATAATGTCAGTTTTAACCTGCCGCTAATAATCGGGCTTTACCAGCAAAAACTTATTTTGAATGGAAGTGAAAAAGATATGGAAGACATGCGGGAACATATCGTCGAACTTGATCGTTTTAACAGGTTCAAACTGAACCTCAGCATGTATTCTTCTGTAGCGTCAAAAGACCTCCAGGCAACGGCTCTTGTTGAAACTTCATCAAATTTTTATGTGCAGTTAGGTATGGCAGAATGTAAGTATCAATTTTTTATCAGGGACATAAATGTGGATAAGGCAACTGAAAAGGAATTTTATATTCCTCTGCTTTCAAAAGGAGGTGTTAAGATCCAATTAGAAGAGGATGATAAATATCATACTCATAATTATTCAGGACCAACAGACATGATGGCTGTTTTCCCATATTTCGATATAGATTTTTGCAACGATGCCGTCCCCGATACAGCGTTTATATCAATTGTAAGATATAAGAATGAAATTTCAGAAGCGCAGGCAAAGGGAATATTAAAATCTTATACGATTGATCTTATGAGCTATATCAATCTTCTTGTTTTGAATCCTGATGGTGCCGAAGCTGCTGAATCTGATAATCTTCAGGCTGCACGGGAAATGATTGAGATAGCAACGACTAAACAGCTTCCTGCACCCACCGGAATTCCGGAACTGGATGCCCTTCAGGATAAATACTGGAAAGTGATGGGGATGCGTAAACAACAGAGAATAATGGCAAATACAGCATTTTCTAACAGGTCTCCTATTTTATTTGATGCTGGCAATTTTGCAAAGATTATTGTTGATGCCAGCATTGATTCAAGAGGTGGTAATGCCGAAAGCCTTAAGGTAATTGAGGGAGTGATCAAATTAAAAATTGAACACGAACCCCTACCTTATAAACATACTTCTGAAAATAATTAATCCTTCTTAGTTGCAGGTTTAGTTCAGAATGGTCATGTAAAAAAAAATCACCTTGAAGGTGATTTTTGATTTATATATTTTCCACTGTTGTTCTTTATTCGGCCCTCTTTTCTGCCTTTGGCTTTTTACCACCTTTGGGTGTAAAAATCGCCAGCATTCTTTTTCCTTCAAGCTTTGGCATACTTTCCAGTTGGCCGAAGTCTTTCAAACGGTCTGCAAATTTTAAAAGAAGAAGTTCTCCCCTGTCTTTAAATTGAATGGCACGTCCTTTAAACTGCACATATGCTTTTACCTTGTTGCCTTCTTTTAAAAAATTCTCAGCATGTTTTGATTTGAAATCGAAATCATGGTCATCCGTATTTGGCGTGAAACGGATCTCCTTCATTTCTGTAGTCTTCGCCTTCGCCTTAATTTCTTTTTCCTTCTTCTTTTTGTCGTACAGGAATTTATTGTAATCAATCACTTTGCATACAGGCGGATCAGCCTGTGGAGATATTTCAACCAGGTCAAGGCCCTGGTCCTGGGCAATCTTCATTGCTTCCTGTGTGGAATAAACACCAACAGTGATATTGTCGCCCACTAAACGTACCTGGGGAACCCGGATGTGATGATTAATACGGTGTTCTGCTTCTCTTCGGGGAGCAAATCTTCCCCGGTTAAATCCTCCGCCACCTGGTCTGAATCCTTTGTTCGGTAATGCCATAATAATTGTCCACAGTCTTTCGCCGACAAACGATCGACATGGGCTGATGTTGTTTTATTTAGTTGTTACGTCGTACGAACTTAATTCGTCATTTAATGTTTTACTGCGCTTCTTTAATATTTGCCAGTGGCAAATAGGAACCTGTTCCCTTTCTTCACTATTTCCTTCAGTATTTCCTTCAGGCACATATCTACAGCTTCTAAATTCGTTATTCGATATTCGTTATTCGATATTCTTCATTCCTTCTCCTCTCTCCTCTCCCTGATCTCCTCCGATATTTCTTCAATAAACTCACTTACTGCTTTTGATCCAAGGTCGCCCTTTCCCTGTCTCCTGACTGATACCCTGCCTTCATTCACTTCTTTCTCACCAACAACAAGCATGTAGGGAACTTTCATTAATTCGGTATCACGGATCTTCTTACCGATCTTTTCGCTACGGTCGTCAATTTCGGCACGAATATCTGCTTTTTTTAATTGTTGCAGGACAGTTTTGGCATAGTCGCCGAACTTATCACTGATGGGAAGGATTTTCACCTGCAAAGGTGCCAGCCATGCAGGAAACTTTCCGGCATAGTGTTCAAGTAAAAAACCGATGAAACGTTCATGGGTACCCAGTGGTGCCCTGTGAATGATCAAAGGTGTTTCAGGCTCATTATTCTGGTTGGTAAACTGCAGGCTAAACCGTCTGCCCTGCGCAAAATCAACCTGGTTTGTAGCCAATGTAAATTCACGGCCAATGGTACTCCAGATCTGCACGTCGATCTTCGGGCCATAGAATGCACCCTCATCCTGTACTTCAACAAACGGAATATTCGCTTCCTTCATTACCTGGCGCACCATGTCTTCCGTTTCAAGCCATAGTTCCGGTTCATTAATATATTTCTGGCCAAGTTTAGCAGGATCATGAAGAGAAAGCCTCATGACATATTTTTCAACACCAAAGATTTTAAAGTATTTGATGTACATATCATTGACGGCCCTGAATTCTTCAGCAAATTGTTCCCGGGTGCAATAAATGTGTGCATCATTCATGTGCAAACAACGCACCCGCATCAGTCCGAATAATTCACCGCTTTGTTCATACCTGTAGCAGGTTCCATATTCTGCCAGCCGTACAGGAAGATCTTTATAACTTTTATGTTCTGCTGCAAATACTTTATGATGATGCGGACAATTCATTGACCTCAGGTAATATTTCACGCCTTCAAGTTCCATTGGAGGATACATACTATCCTGGTAATAGGGCAAGTGTCCGCTGGTGAGGTAAAGATTTTCTTTTGCAATATGTGGTGTTACTACTCTTTTGTAACCTGCTTCCTTTTCTGTTTCCTTGGCCAGCTTTTCCAGTTCTTCAATGATGATGGTTCCATTGGGAAGCCATAAGGCAAGTCCAGGGCCTACATCATCATCCATAGTATAAATTCCCAACTCCTTTCCCAGTTTTCTGTGGTCGCGTTTTTTTGCTTCCTCAAGCATCTGAAGGTATTCGTCGAGTTGTTTCTGCGAAGGGAATGTAACTCCATAAATACGTGTAAGCTGCTTGTTACGTTCGTCACCTTTCCAGTACGCACCAGCAATATTGGTAAGCTTTATTGCTTTGATAAGACCTGTTGCCGGAATGTGCGGGCCTCTGCACAGGTCTGTAAATCCACCCTGTGTATAAAATGTAATTTCACCGTCGTTTAGTCCCTGCAGCAGATCAAGTTTGTATTCATCACCTTTTTCTGTAAAGTATTTTAAAGCATCTTTTTTAGCAACCTCTTTTCTTACGTAAGCATTATTTTTTTTTGCAAGTTCTGCCATCCTCACTTCCAGTTTGCGTAAATCTTCCTCACTAATGGATTTACCTCCCAGGTCAACGTCATAATAAAATCCATTTTCAACCGGCGGACCTACCCAGAATTTTGCACCAGGAAATAATTCCTCTATTGCTTCAGCCATCAGGTGTGCAGATGAATGCCAGAATGTACTTTTCCCGCCATTGTCTTCCCACGTAAGAAGTTTAAGTGAAACATCTCCAGATAAAGGCCTTGTTGCATCCCAAACCTGTCCATCAATGTCAGCGGCCAGAACCTTTCTTGCAAGACCTTCTGAAATGGACTTCGCAATGTCTAATGCTGTGGTTCCGGAAGGATATTGACGGATGGTACCATCGGGTAAAGTAATCTTAATAATTTCGCTCATAAAGAGCGGCAAAATTAACAAACTATTGCTACAGTACCGGATTTCAACAAACGTTAATCCTATAATTTCACAGTTCATGAAACTTGTGGTCAAGAATTCGCTGGTTACCTGTACTCTGTTTTTTCTTACCCTGCCTCTCCTTTCTCGCAGCCAGGATCTTACTGGAATCTGGAAGGGTTATTTCGTTACAGATAACGGTCAGAGTTACCGGCTGGAATTCCAGATCGAACA
>JBJMLW010000403.1:0-4321 GCA_045805105.1 Flavisolibacter sp.
CCAGGGCGTTTTACTGTGTAATGACATAAGATAATGTTTCAACCGCAAATTGTCTGCCGAATCGAGCTCAGGATCAGTCTCCAGAATTCTTTCTGCATATTTCCTTGCAGCATCCAAAACCGGTTTGTCTTTGACCAAGTCTGCCAGCCTGAAGTTTAACGCTCCGCTTTGTTTTGTTCCTTCAATTTCACCAGGTCCTCGCAGCTGAAGGTCTTTTTCAGCAATTTCAAAACCATTGTTCGTAGCTGTCATAATCTTAATACGTTCCCGGGCATAATTTCCGATCTGCCCGGATGTCATAAGAATGCAATAACTTTTATCTGCACCTCTTCCTACCCTTCCTCTTAACTGGTGTAACTGCGATAAACCAAATTTTTCCGCACTCTCAATTACCATAACAGTAGCATTGGGAACATTTACACCTACTTCAATTACAGTTGTACTTACCATGATCTGTGTATCCCCATTAATAAACCTTTGCATATTTGTTTGCTTCTGGTCTGCGGGCTGTCTTCCGTGTACCATACTTATCCAGAATTTAGGTTCAGGAAAAAATGCTTTTACATTTTCGTAACCCTGCATCAGATTTTCGTAATCAAGTTTGTCACTTTCTTCTATCAAAGGAAAAATAATATATGCCTGCCGGCCAGATTCAATTTCTGTGCGGATAAAATCCATTACCTGCGATCTTCTGTCATCGGGCCTGTGAACAGTTGTTACAGGAATCCTGCCCGGAGGTAATTCATCCATGATACTATAATCGAGGTCGCCATAAGCAGTCATTGCAAGCGTTCGCGGTATGGGTGTGGCTGTCATTACCAGGATATGCGGTGGAAGTTTTGCTTTTTTCCAAAGGCTTGCCCGCTGCGCCACACCAAAACGATGCTGTTCATCTATTACAACAAAACCCAGGTTATGGAACTGTACAACTTCCTCAATCAATGCATGGGTTCCGATGATCATTGAAACTTCACCTGCTGCGAGCTTTCCGAGAATCTCTTTCCTTTGTTTGGAAGGTGTAGAACCTGTGAGGAGACATATGGAAACCGGCAACCCACTCAATAAACTGCTGATGGTTGCATAATGCTGTTGCGCCAGTATTTCAGTTGGTGCCATAATGCAAGTCTGGTAACCATTGTCAATTGCAAGCAACATGGCAAGCAGGGCTACAATAGTTTTACCGCTACCCACATCACCTTGTAAAAGACGGTTCATCTGATGGCCACCGGCGGTATCCAAGCGGATCTCTTTCAATACCCTCTTTTGAGCGCCGGTAAGTTCAAAGGGCAATTTCTCCTTGAAAAATTTATTAAAGACGTCACCTACCCTGGTAAAAACAACACCTTTCGATTTTCTGTGCCTTTCAGACCGTACCATTGCCAGCCGTAGCTGGGTCATAAAAAGTTCTTCAAATTTCAGCCGGCGCAAAGCCTGTTCATAACGCGACGGTGTCTCTGGAAAATGAATCTGACGCAATGATTCATAACGTGGCATCAGCCGCAATTCATTCATCAATGTTTCCGGAAGATTTTCCGGCAACTCTTTTGAAGTCAGCAAACCAAAAAGTGCTTCAACCAGCTTACCGAGCTGCCTCCCTCCCAGCGAACGTGCTTTTAATTTTTCAGTGGTTGGATAGATTGGTTCGAGATAATTTTTTGCATTTGTACCAGGTTTAGAAATTTCAATTTCGGGATGAACAATCTGAGGCTTGCCCATAAAAAAACTCAGTCGTCCGAAGGCCAGAAAGTTTTCATCCTGCTTGAGTATTTTATCTATCCATGTCAAACCTTTGAACCATACCAACTCAATCACACCCGTATCATCCCTCAGGTACGCAATTATTCTTTTGCTGTTTTTTTCTCCTACAGATTCATAATACCATAATTTACCAAGCACCTGGGTATATTCAATTCCAGGTGTAAGGTCTGCAATGCGGGTAATTTTTGTTTTGTCGACATGCCTGTAAGGAAAATGAAAAAGCAGGTCGCCGAAAGTGAAAATCCCCAGTTCCTTTTTGAGAAGGTCAGCACGTTGCGGACCAACACCTTTCAGGTATTCAATGGGATGAGCAAGTATGTTGGGTGAAGTGGCGATAATGTTTTGGACAAAAATAACGCTGGTTACCGGTTACTTGTAAATGCTGATCTCGGCATGGTGTGACATAGTGCCCATATCTATCAGGATACGTTGTGAACCTGCGTAACATGGTACTTGCGTGGTTCTTGAGCATTCGTATTATAATTTTACGACACCCATTTGCTTTATAAGTAATATTACCTATTTTGTCAATCCTTACATCCAATATGCTTAACCAGCTTCTCCAGATTGACCTAAGATTCATTGACTATAAGTTTGGAATACTTGCATTTGTTACTGCTTTCGTGGTAGCAATGATCGTTATGCCTCCACTAATTAAACTGATCAACCGTTTCAAGTTGTTTGATGTACCAGACCTGCGAAAGGAACACAGTACGCCCATTCCAACCATGGGTGGCATTGCATCATGCGCGGGGATGATGGTAGGTTGTATGCTGTGGTTTCATTTTACCAGAGATAACTTTATTATCTCGCTTTTCTTTTCGATTGGCGTTCTCTTTGTTATTGGTGTAATGGATGATCTAAAAAATCTATCTGCACGTTACAAGCTGGGTATCCAGCTGGCAGTAGCATTCCTGATCGCTTTCAGTGGTGTAAGAATTACAAGTTTCAATGGATTGTTTGGAATATATGATCTTCCGGTTTCAGCTCAGTATACTTTTACGGTTCTTGCCATTGCCGGAATTACCAATGCTTTCAACCTGATCGATGGAATTGACGGACTTGCAGGCGGACTCGGATTTATGAGTCTTGTGATGCTTGGTCTTTTTCTAACCCTCTCCGGTGACCTGAATATTGCCGTCATTGCATTTGCACTTGGTGGTGGTCTTCTGGGTTTTCTTTATTATAATTTTAATCCTGCACGGATTTTTATGGGTGACACAGGTTCACTTGTTCTTGGTTTTGTTGCTTCGGTTTTAACGATAAGACTGATTCAGCTCAATACCGGACATCATGTAGCCATATTGCCGCACGTGCCCGTATTTGCAATGAGCATTGTGGCCATTCCTGTTTTTGATACTTTACGTGTTTTCGGTTTACGGATCTGGTTTGGAAAATCCCCTTTTGCTCCTGACAAGAATCATATCCATCATCTTCTTACAAACAACGGCTGGAGTCATAGTACAGCAGCTAAAATGATCTGTGGCGTACATGCCATTGTTCTGGTGATTGGATATTTTCTAAAAGATGTTTCGCAGCTTGCCGGTTTTGCCATTATCCTGGTAGTTCTTCTTGCAATGGTTGTAGTTTTTCAGCGCATTCGCCCTGCAAGGCAATTGAATTCACCGAAAGGCGAATTGAGAGTGTTCTAGTTACTGGTTACTGGGTACTGGTTCTTTTATTCAAATGTTCCTTGTTCCATTGTTTATATTGTTCTATTGATCTTTGTTCCATTGTTCTATTGTTCTAACTGTACTCACAATATTTGCCGGTGGCAAATAGTTACAGGGCATCTTTTTATCTTCGGATTTGCCGGTGGCAAATCAAAACAGGTTTAAAATTTTCAATTTAAACTTCCAATTCGTTATTCGTTATTCGATATTCTTTATTCATATTCCAAACGCTATTCCATAACAACAACCAGATCGTCCGTTTTCACCATTGTTCCTGCAGGCAAAATAATCTGCCTGATTTTTCCCGCATCGGTTGCCGTGATTGTTGTTTCCATTTTCATCGCTTCAATAATAAATAGTGGCTGATTCCTTTGTACGGCATCACCCTCCTTTACAAGAAGCTGCGACATTTTTCCCTGCAAAGGCGCACCAATATGACGTTGATTATTTTTTTCCGCCTTCTGGTTTTCGCGTAAAGTAATTTTTACAGATTGATCCTGGATTTCAATTATACGTGTCTGTCCGTTCAGCCGCATGAATACTTTTCTCTTTCCTTCTTCATCGGGTTCACTCATTGTAAGGAGCCGCACGAGAATGCTTTTGCCTTTTGCAATTTCAACGAGTACTTCTTCATCAGGTTTTAATCCGTAGAAAAAATTTATTGTAGGAATAGGTGACACATCACCATATTCTTTTCTTTTCTGATAGTATTCTTCAAATACTTTTGGATACATCAGGTATGAAAGCAAATCAGTAAACGAAACGGCCGGATCAAACTTTTTGCGGAATGCTTTCATTTCTTCATCAAAATTCACAGGTGCAAGGTGTTCGTTCGGTCTTTCTTTGTAAGGAACAATATCCTTCAGAATAATCTTCTGCAATTGCGGATC
>JBJMLW010000404.1:0-2413 GCA_045805105.1 Flavisolibacter sp.
GAGAAGATGATACAGATCGCGTATGTGCTTTTCCGTTGTATGAATATTTACCGGGTTGATACAGTGTAAGAACGTAATCTATTTTTTCATTTCCCTCCCGCGGGACCTCCGTTAATTTTATTGTTTTGTAAGTATGGTTGTCATTAAGAAATGCAATAACTGATAAACTACCAGAGTCCGTAGAAATAAGTAAAGCATAGTCTTTATATTGATTACCATCAAAATCTCCCGTAATGTAATTTGCAAGTGAGTTTCCTGTTTTGTATTTTTTATACAATTGCGGATACCACATGTTCTCATTTGGCATTGACCATGTCGGATGCTCTTTTTGTAAATAGTCGATTAATGTTGCAGGCAGGTATTTTTGATAAACAGCATCGAATGATATTTTCATTTCATCGGGTGGAATTACAGGTTTCATTAATGGCTCTGAAAGCGTATCTGTTGGATTTTTGTTGTCTAAAGAGTTGCCGCCTTCTGAACAGGATAGTAATCCAACACATAAAATAATGGCAAGCTTTATCATTTGTTTGTTATTGCAGTTAAACATACACCATAATTTTACCCGGAAAGCCGAATCACCGGCGGTAATCAATGACAATTAGAACTAATGTACAAAAGATTCAAATTCCGCGGATGCAGATCCACCAGAGCTCCCATATTTGGATCATGTGTTTTAACAGGGGTTCGCTGATTCTTTATTTACTCCATGGAACTCCCTCAGCCGAATCATCCTATTTTTGGTGAAATCTTCCCCACCAGCTTACTGCAAATGATAGGACTGAGAGTCATGAATCAAGTTTCACAAAGGCATGTATTAACATGTGGAATCATGTATTTATTTTTCTGCCTCCAGTCGGTTGATTCATTCTCTCAATGTTCTCCTGTAACCGGACCGCCGCCATCGAATCTTTTTTTCAATACAGGTTCAAATGGAACGAGTGGGACCCTTCCTCCTGGTGCAGCAGATTTTCACTGGAAAGTAGCGGTTGATGATATCAATGCCAATTACAGTGCAGCGATCGTAATGGACTCGCTGCCTCCGGATTATTACCGCAGTTCATTCACTGACTGTCGCTGGATTTCCATCAGTGCCAATGGTAGTCATTCGGGCAACAGGCATTATTTTTTCAAAATTGATTTTTCACTGCCATGCGCCAACACCTGTGGTGTGAGCTACAACAATGATCATAACTTCTGCCTGAGCCTCGACCTTTTTGCCGATAATTCCATCTATGAGATCTATGTCAACGGTGTTCCGCAAAGTAATAACCTCGCGCATATCATTCCCATATTGCCCGATCCTTTTCACGCTGTTGGTATGGGACCTCAGGGAAATTTACCAGTGTCGCTTTGCAACAACTGGAAGGCAGGCGCCAATACATTGATCATAGAACTTGCTTCCAGTGGTCCCATCACCGGATTACTTGCGCAGGCATCCACGATATTTCCGCAAACGGTTTCAAATTTCATAATTGATTCCATTTGCCAGGGAGACACATACCAGTTCGGAACACAATCGCTTAACCATGCAGGTTATACCTTTCAGACCTTTCACCTGCCATCGGGGTGCGATTCAACGGTTGCCTTGCAATTAATGGTAAAACCTACAATAACGACTTCTATAGATCACTCCATTTGCGAAGGCCAATCCTTTCTTGGTTATGGTTCTGCAGGCACGTATACTGATACATTTACAGCTACTAATGGATGCGATAGCCTACGTGTTCTTCATCTTACACTTTTATCTCTACCAAAGCCAAATCTAGGCATCAATCCAGTTTTGTGTAGTGGTGACTCACTTGTACTGGACCCAGGAACCTTTCTCAGTTATGTATGGCAGGATGGATCGACAAGAAAAAATTTTACGGTAACAAAACCGGGTTTGTATTCTGTTATGGTTACCAATATTTGTGGTTCCGCTAAGCAGGATGTTATCGTGCAGGAAAAAGAATGCGCCATCAATTTCCCATCTGCATTCACTCCGAATGGTGATGGAAAGAATGATGATTTCAAAATTCTCACCAGCTACAGTTTTGAGTCCTACCATCTTTTCATCTACAACCGGTGGGGACAAAAAGTTTTTGAAACTACCGACCCTTTAAAACCATGGAACGGTTCAGTCAATAACAAGCCGCAGCAAACAGATATCTTCATCTGGCAATGTAGTTATACCCGTCAGAACAGGTCCGGCCAATTGAAAGGGACGGTGGCATTGATACGGTAGATTTTGACGGTTGCAGATAGGAAACCAAAGCTGCATAATTGATATCGGGAAAATTAATTTATAATTTCTCCTTTAACATCCGCCAGCTTTTCGCGCCATTTTTGAATTTGTTCGGGCGTTTGTTTCACCCAGTCTGTTACTTCGCCAATGATTTTTAAAGGTGCATTGCTGCGATAGGAGCGTGTA
>JBJMLW010000405.1:0-10117 GCA_045805105.1 Flavisolibacter sp.
AAACACTTTTGTTGATGAAGCTGCTGCCTATAAACTCGGACTTGATATAAAAGAACAGGAAGAAGAAGTTCAGGATGCCGAAAAAAAGCTTGATAAGCTAAATGATAATACTAAAGACATAGCAAAACACATTGAACAGCTTCAAAAAGACCTGAAGAAAAACAATGATGATGTGACTGACCAGCAAAAAAAGGTTGAAACTGAAAAGAAGAAACTTGACAAGCTGAAAGATCAGAAGAGTTAAGGATATGACCATGGACCATAGTCTATGGTCCATGGTCAATTATCATACACCAAACTGCTGAAGATGATGGTCAAGGTGTTTGTAACCGAGCAAACCCCATTCATCTGCTGTCATTTTTCCAAAAAAAGGATGAATAAAAACTGAATCCCTGGAATTTTGTGTATTGAACCTGTTGATAAGTTCAATGAGTTTATTTCTTTCCTCTTCAAAATTCTTATCATCTGTTACTATAAATTCTTTTGCAGTTGGAAGATTTCTCTTCCACGGTTTTTCTGAGGATAATTTCTTTTTTGCAATTCCTCCAAAAAGAATTCCGATCAGCCCTCGTTTCAATTTCAGATTTCCGAAATAAACTTCGAATGGAGCCTGGCAGTGCGCCATCATTTGTGCCGCATTCATTTTACCCCACAAGGGTTTTGTATCCGCATGGATCTTTTGCAGGCCGGATAGGATTGCTACCGCAATGGCTGGTTCGAATAAATTATTCATGTTGGTAAAGATAGTCCATGGACCATGGACCATAGGCCATGGTCCAATACATTATGGTTTATAAACTATCGACTGCCTCCATACTTCACCTGGCAGGTATTACAAAAAAAAGTACGACGCTGTGTTTTCCCGAGATATTCTTTGACAATTTTATCTCCATCACGTACGCAGGTTTTTTTTGTATGTGCAAGCCAGTGTTTACGCAACGTATACTCTTTTTTCCATTCAAGGAAATCAAAACTATACTGGCGTGCCTGTTTAATGAGTTCCGATAATTTTTTTGATGGCAATGTACCTACCCTACTTTTTGGATGCACTTTGATACGGTATAAAACTTCATTCTTGATAATATTCCCAACACCCGAAAAAATATTCTGATCAAGAAGCGCATCCGTGACAAGCATTTTAGGATCTGCCTTTAATTTTTTTCTTGCAGCTTTTGGATCCCACTCATCGCTCATTACATCCGCTTTCCAGTCGTAAATCTCATCCAGTGGTTCTTCAATTATTTTTACAGCGCAGGTGTAAAGGTTTATCTCGCCTTTAGGGAAGCGGATGCTAAGCCGCGGAATGGCTTCCTTTGTTGAATTGACCAGGTATTTTCCAAACATGAGAAAGTGAATGCGAATGGTGAAAGTGTCAAAACAGAACAAGAGGTGCTTGCCCCATGACCTGATGTCCATGAGTTTTTTATTCAGCATTCTTTCCTTTTCTATTTTTGAATTCCCTGAAATGGCTATAACTTTTTTTCCTTTGAATGGAAGCATTTCTTCGCGTGCAATGATAAGTGATGGTCCTTCAGGCATCGTAAACTTTTCCTTTGTTGTACAAATGGTGAGCCAGAGGAGGATAGCAGACCACAGTCCACAGTCGACAGTCCACAGTCCGCAGTCTGCAGCAGATTTTAATTTAAAGAGTGAACTTCAATCCAAAAGAATGTGCTGTTGTCTGTCGACTGTGGACTGTGAACCCTACTTCACCTGGTACAACTCGTCCCACCGTGTTGTATACCTGGGTGAATGGAATTCCTGCCGCATTTTCCAGTTACGACTGGTTCCGGAAGATGCAAATTTTATCATGTCGTCACGCATGGAAAAATTAATATTATCCATCATATCCATTAAAAAGCGACCAACATGTTTTGTCTCCGGTTCAAAGATGTTGGATTGGATAGACGTATCCGGTACCAGGCCGCTCAGGATGACACCAGCTTTTGTATATGCCCTGCCTGATTCATAAAGTTGCTCGGCCATTTTTACAGCAGGCCTTATCAGTTCCTGTGTCAATACAGTAGGAGAAGGAAGTATCGTATGGCGGTTTATATGTGAGCTGTGTCTGAACATAGTTCCGGCTTTCCGGTCCTCTTTGGGAACAACAAATACATTGATCACACCCGCAGCACTTCTCTGCCTGCGAAGTTTTTCTGCAGCCCTGGATGTATATGTTGCAATGGCTTCCCTGATATCATTCAATTCGGTAACAGCACTCCCGAACATCCTTGTAGTTGCAATCATTTTTTTAGTAACCAGTTCATCTTTCATGAACAGGCTTTCCTCACCGTGTAATTCTTTAAGAAGCCTTGTACCCACCACGCCACCAAGGTTAGTCCGGACCCAGTCTTCTGAAAGATGATACAGGTCCCACGCCGTGTTTATACCAAGTGCTTCCAGTTTTTCGGCAAACTTTCTTCCCACACCCCAAAGATTTCCTACTCTTGTTTTTTTCAGCGCCTCTGAAACTTTTTCATCTGTGTCGAGCACACAAATACATTGTGTTTCTTTTTTGTTCTTTTTTGCAATATAATTCGCAAGCTTCGCAAGAGTTTTTGTAGGAGCAACACCAACAGATACCTTGATTCCAGTCCAGCATTCAATTTTTTTCCTGATCTCCAAAGAGAAGCTTTCCATGTCAGTTGCAGGAAGATTCTTCATATCAACAAATGCTTCATCAACAGAATATACTTCCACATTTTCTTCGCCGGCCATCTGTTTGAGGGTTTCCATTACCCGCCAGCTTAAATTTCCATATAGGTTATAGTTCGATGAAAACACTGAAACATGATTCTTTTCAATCATTTCCCTTTCTTTAAAATATGGTCCGGCCATCCCTATCCCCAGGGCTTTAGCTTCATCTGTTCTGGAAATAATGCACCCATCATTATTACTGAGGACAACAACAGGACTATGCTCCAGTTCCGGCCTGAAAAGCCTTTCGCAGGAACAATAAAAACTGTTGCAGTCAACAATAGCTTTCATACACTATGAATAACAAATGTTACTACTCCCCAGATATCGAATGCAGAAGATTCAGAGATATCAATTGCAGAAAGATTTTTTGTGGCCGGAAGAAGTCTTTTTTTATGATTGCTGATATCAAGCCTGCGTATCAGCATTTCTCCGTCGAGCACCGCAATTACAACCTTACCTGAACGGGCTTCAAGAGACCTGTCTACAATCACAACATCACCCTGGTGAATTCCCGCACCAATCATCGCATCGCTGTTTACGCGCATGAAAAATGTAGCCGGCTTGTTCCTGATCAATTGTTCGTTCAGGTCAATGCCTCTTTCTGCATAATCATCAGCTGCTGCTCCAAATCCTGTTGCATTTGCAGTAGGTACGTTCCATTGAGAATAATCCTTTGTTCCTTTATACTCTGCACGGTAAAAAAAATTCTCTTCCATATACCTGATTTACTAATTTTATTAGTAAATTTATGCTAAATATTTTTGTAAGAAAAATTTCTGCTGATGTTGCCGGGAATAGCTAAAGCTTATACAGACGAATATTCTGAATATGTGATTGGAGGACTGCCAGACAAACTAACAATTGAAGAAGTAGGAAAGGAAAAGAAAAATTTTACTGATCAGTATGGAATTACAGATTCCATGCCTTTGCCTGTTTTTATTCCTTTTGCAATTTTATTTGCAAGGGAACAAATGGAAAATATTCTTGCAAGATGGATACAGAACATCTGTAATCTTCAGCACTCATTTATGGTAACACTGAACAATTACAGTAGTATTCCTCCGCACACCATTTACTGGCGGATACAGGAGCCCCAACAGATGTTTCAACTGGCGATGAGGATGAAAATACTTGATGGCTTTAGTGAATCAAATAATTGTCCTCCAATACAGCTTATTAAAAAACCATCTCTCATTCTCGCAGAAGGTCTTTCCGAAGTTGTATATAAATCGGCCATCAGCGAATATGCGCAGAAAACTTTCCATACTTCTTTCAGAATGGAAAGGCTTGTACTGATTAGAAAAAACTGGGATTTAAAAGGTGGCCGGCTGGTTAGCACGTTCAATTTTCCACCCGGCCACACCATCTGATTGTTGTCGTTGTTGTTGTTAACAGCCTTCCGCTTCTGCGGGAGGCTTATTCATTTTCGAGATTCGTAAACTGGCCTGTTGTTGCATGTTTTCCTTCTGAAAGTTCTTCCAGCATCTTTTTATTGAAAGCTTCCAGGTCTTTTGGACTGCGGCTTGTAACAAGGCCATTGTCTACAACTACTTCCTTATCCACCCATATTACACCAGCATTGATGAGGTCTGTTTTAACTGATGGATAAGAAGTCATCGTTCTTCCATCAAGCATTCCTGTTTCAATTAGAAGCTGGGGACCATGACAGATTGCTGCCAATGGTTTTCCCTGTTCTATAAAATACTGGGCAAACGCTACACAATCTTTATCAATCCGCATTTTATCCGGGTTCAAAACGCCACCAGGCACAACCAGAAGATCATAGTCTTCAGGATTTGCATCTTTCACGTTTTTATCAACTGGAATTTCAATACTCCAATGGTCGTGGTTCCACGCTTTTACTTTGCCGCTCTGCGGTGAAATCACTTCAACAACTACTCCCGCCTGTTCCAAAGCATTCATCGGGCTGGTAAGTTCCACTTCTTCAAATCCGTTTTCAGTAAGGATCGCTGCCCGTTTACCATTTACATCTCTTGCCATAAAAATGATTTAGAAATGATGGAACAAAAATTAAACCAATGAAATTAATATGATGTCTGATCTGTGATCTCTGGTGTATGATTTTCTGAAGAGGTTGTAGTTAAATTGCTGAGAGCTTAAGTTGTTATCTTGCGGGTGATCAATAAGTAGGATTGATACCAGAGTTAAGTTTTTTAAATTCAGATTTTTCATGAAATTTTATTTCATATTCCTGTTAATGCTGTCGGTTCTGTTTTGCTGTTCTCCGTATGCTAAAACAAACAAATCTTATAAACGCCAGGCAAAACAATATGGCAAAACCATCAGGCAATTCCCGGTAAAAGACAGTTTCAGTACAGGACCGTGGATAGGTACAACCAACTTTAACCTTAGAAAACCCAATTTTGTCATTATTCACCACACGGCACAAAAGAGCTGTGAAGAAACGTTCAAAACTTTTACCACACCTTCTACGCAGGTAAGTGCACATTATGTTATTTGTAAAGATGGAACGATTCACCACATGCTGAATGATTACCTGCGCGCGTGGCATGGTGGAATTGCCAGATGGGGAAATAATACGGATATCAATTCCAGTTCCATCGGTATTGAAATAGACAATGATGGTACGGAACCTTTTACTGCAGAACAGATCAGCAGCCTTGAGAAATTACTTTCAAATCTTAAAAAAGCTTATAATATTCCCGTTGCAAATTTTATTGGACATGCAGACATTGCTCCCACAAGAAAAAATGATCCCAATGTGAACTTCCCATGGAAGCAGCTTGCCGACAGCGGTTATGGACTTTGGTGGGATGATACCACAGGCATTTCAGTACCTGCTGGTTTCAATCCATTACAGGCGCTCCGGATAGTTGGATACGACATCCGCGATACAGCTGCAGCTATCCAGGCATTTAAAAGGAAATATGAACAACTGGATCATGATTCCACTTTTTCTGTTCCTGATTTAAAAGTGCTGTTTATGCTTTACAAAAAATACCTATAGTAAATTCACGATCATGTATAGCCGTAAATTTAACAGGGAGCTGTCGTAGAGTTACGATTGACCTGATGGCATTTAATTGTATCTTTCTTTAGCTAAACCGTATGGCTATGAAAGCATATTTATTTTTTCTAACATTTCTTGCAACGACCCTGTGTTCGGCGCAGAACAACAATGTTAGTACGCTGCCGGCCGGGAAATATGAAACCATTATCAAGGATAACCAGCTGAAATGGGAGCGTGGCGATATCATTATCCTCGACCAGGCAAAATATAAACTCTCTACCAGCAATGATGTGGGGGATTATAAATTCAGTATCACAGCCCAAAGGATTTTTTTTACTTCTGGTCCGCTCAAAAGCATGTATGCCCGCACATCGCTGAGCAACGACACCCCTGCCATCCTTCTGCCTTTATCAGAAAATGAGCAAATCGGGAACAAATTACCATCAGAGGTTTGGTGCTACTATCGCCACTAGGCCCTCTGTCCCCCGAAGGGAGAACCTGGATTCAGACAGTTACAAAAATCAATATTAAACTAATTGAATATTTAACGGACATCGGTCCGTTTTTTATTTTCGTTTCCATATTTAGAGACTAGTAGGTTATATTTTAAAGAAGCCTTCACTTGCCTCCGGCTTGCCTGGTAGGCAGGGCAGCCAGGACCCTAATTCACAATTCCTTTTCCCTTGTCGTGGCGAACTGGCAACCATTTTGCATTAAACCCGGCAAAAGCTCGTATGAACGTTAAAAGGACATTTGGGATAATTCTGACGATTCTGGGGATTGCAGGCCTTATTTATTGCGCTACACTATTTATGAATACTAAAGGAACGGGAAACCAGGTGAAAACACTGATAGTATATGGCATCCTTGGTGGAATTTTCTTTTTTACGGGTATAGGCCTGATCAGGGGCACAAAAGACGATGCCCGGCCACCAGTGAGTTAAGCACGTGCGGGATGAATGATTGCAATGATGGTTAATCGTCTTGCTCTCCTTCCCCGTTTCATCACTTGATGTATCTTGGCAGCGTGAGTCTCATTCTGAACATTGACACAGCCGTTCAAACGGCTTCAGTTTGTCTTTCCAGGAACCATGAACTGCTTGAACTGCGGGAGAATCCATCACAAAAAGACCATGCTGCCTGGCTTCAGCTGGCTATTCGTGATCTCCTCGCTTCTTCAGGGATCAGGCTTCAGGAAATTGATGCGATCGCAATAAGTGCCGGACCCGGATCTTATACAGGGCTGCGTGTTGGTATGGCGTCGGCAAAAGGACTTTGTTATGCATTGAATCTGCCGCTGATAGCCATCAATACACTGAAAATTATGGCAGTATCGGGTAAACATCAAAGTAAGGATTGGTTGTGTCCAATGATTGATGCAAGACGAATGGAAGTTTTTACTGCTCTTTTTGATCAGCAGCTGAATGAAATAATAACACCAATGAACATGGTGCTTGATGAAAAATCATTCAGCGAAAAACTAACGGGAATGAAAATATGTTTTTTTGGAAATGGCAGTAATAAATTCAAACAAATATGCAGCAACCGTAATGCAGAATTCGCAGATGTGAATTACAATGCCCAACATATGATTTCATTATCATATGAGCAATTTTCCGAAGGGGTTTTTACGAATCTTGCATACTCTGAACCATTTTATGGTAAGGATTTCTACTCAACTTTGAAATAATGTTATCAAATAAACTGCATTTATACTTTTTTGATTTGCAATAGTGTCAACAAATGATAATTTTGTCTTAGATAAGAAGATTAAACTATGAATAACGACCTACTTGAACCCGCACTCTCTTCTTCCGCTGAATTGAAAATTGATGTGATCCAGCTTAAAAAAGCTGCGCTAATTTTAAGAGCCATCAACCATAAGCTTCGGCAGCAGATCATGAAGTTGATCCATCAAAACGGAAAGATGACAGTAACCGAAATCTATGTAAAGCTCAGATTGGAACAATCTGTTGCATCGCAACACCTTGCTATTCTTAGGAAAGCCGGTTTTGTTAATACACTGCGTGATGGTAAATTTATTTTTTACTCAGTGAATTACGCCCGTCTTGAACAAGTACATAGCATTGTACAGGATTTGTTAAAATAATCAGCTTCTACTACTTACAAATTCTTTGGCCGCAAATAGGTTAATTTTGCAGCTAAAGAATTTTTTATGTTCGTAAAGCAACTATATACCGGATGCCTCAGCGAGGCTGCCTATTATATTGAAAGCAATGGTGAAGCAGCTATTGTTGATCCTCTCCGGGATATAGAAGCATATTTACAACTGGCATCAGAAAGGAATACAAAGATCCGCTATATATTCGAAACTCATTTTCATGCGGATTTTGTCAGTGGCCATATCGACCTGGCAAAAGCTACAGGTGCAACTATAGTTTACGGTCCTGGAACTACAACAAAGTTTGATGTTCATGTTGCAGCAGACGGTGAAAAATTCCAACTGGGCGAAATCAGCATTGAAGTTCTTCATACACCAGGTCATACGCTCGAATCCACCTGTTTTCTATTAAAAGATGAAAATGGAAAAAATTACTGCCTCTTTACCGGAGATACACTTTTTGTTGGTGATGTAGGCCGTCCTGATCTTTCCCAGAAAGGTGAAGATCTCACAACAAACGACCTTGCAGGTATGATGTATGACAGCCTGCAGAATAAAATTGTTCCACTGGAAGATGATATCATTATCTATCCTGCCCATGGTCCGGGAAGTGCCTGCGGAAAAAACCTCGGACCCAATACTTCCAGTACACTGGGTGAAGAAAAGCAATTAAACTATGCCCTGAAGGCTTCATCCCGTGATGAATTTATCAAGGCAGTAACTGAAGGTCTTGATACACCACCTCAATATTTCCCTATCAATGCAGAAATCAACAGGAATGGATACGACAGTCTGGATAGTGTGTTACAGAACGGACTAACGCCTCTTTCAGTTTCCCAGGTTAAAGAGGCAATCAGCAATAATGTAATCATTGTTGATACCCGGCCTGCTGATGTATTTACACATGGATTTATTCCGGGTTCTATCTTCATAGGACTTGAAGGAAGATTCGCCGAATGGGCTGGGAGTATGCTTCCTTTTAATGAGCCCATGATACTTGTTACCGAAGCGGGAATGGAAAAAGAAACGATTATCAGGCTGGCCCGCGTTGGGTTCAATAAAGTTACCGGCTATGCTGAAGGAGGATTTGATGCATGGAAAGCCGCAGGTGAAGAAATTGATCTGATCATAGATGTAGAAGCCGATGAACTTGCGATGGACCTACCTTTTGATGACAGAATTGTGGTGTTAGATGTAAGGAAACCTGCTGAATTTGCAGATGGACATGTAAAGAACGCACAAAATCTTCCCTTGAATGAAATGAATGATGTGCTCAATCTTTCAGGATTTGAAGAGGAGGATAATATATACGTTCATTGTGCAGGTGGGTACAGGAGTGTAATTGCTTCATCCATCCTGAAACGGCAGGGCATCCATAATATCAGGAATGTTCTGGGCGGATGGAATAAGATCAAGGAACAAAAAAAGATTCCTGTTGAAAAAGAAAACGCTATCCTCAACTAAGGGTTCGCGTTTCACGCCAGGGCGCAAAGAAAACAAAGACGCAATATTTTCTCATTCACTATTTATCACTCTTCCATTCTGCTGTGTTTTTCGCAATGCCTGTTGAAGATCATTTTGGTTCCGAAAAAAATTCAATGTCTGAACTAACCTGATAATTATTCCTGCAGGCAGTCAGGGAATATTAATCATGATTCCTTTTTGTTCCCTGTTCTATTGTTCCCTATTCTATTGTTCTACTGTTCCATCACCGGTCCATACTCCGGCTTCCATTCATGCTTCCATCTCCTGTGACTCCATAGCCACATTTCAGGTTGTTCCCTGATTACTTTTTCCAGGTATTTAATATAAATGGCAGTAAGCTCACCTTCTTTTAAGGTTTGTGGTTCTTCTGTGGCAAGGGTTAAATGAACATCATAAAATCCTCGTTTTGCTTTTGTGAAATGGGTAAACACTACAGCCGTATCATTGAGCCTGGCTCCCTTTTCCGGTCCTTTTACAAAAGGTGTTGGCCTTCCAAAAAAATTGATCCAGAAAGCTTTTGATGGTATCCCTGGATTCTGGTCCGCTACCAGCACAAGAAGATATTGTTGTTTCAGGTATGGAAGAATGGCCCTGTTTATTTTGGTTGCAGGCAAAAGAACAGCACCGGTTCTCGTCCTGATTTTCATAAACAACCTGTCTACTGCCTTATTATTGATGGGCATGTACACCACAAGCATCTCATAAGGAACCACTCTGGCCATAGCAATATTAGCCAGTTCCCAGTTAAAATTATGTCCAAGGTGAACCTGCAATTTCTTGCCTTTGTTATATAACTTTTGAAAAAGAGTTTTATCTCC
>JBJMLW010000406.1:0-3586 GCA_045805105.1 Flavisolibacter sp.
AAAAACATGGGTGCAGAACGGAGGTACACTGGTTCTTACTGAAGAAGGTGTAACATGGGCAGCTTCTAACGGAATCAGTACTGTAACGTTGAAAAAAGTAAAGCCTGCAGCTGACAGTACGAAAATGCTTCCTTATGCAAGCCGGGAAGAAATAGAAGGAGCGCAACAAATGAGTGGCGCCATCTTTCGTGCGGAGGCTGATCTTTCTCATCCGCTTGCATATGGATATACACATCCTTATGTAAGTTTATTTAAAGCAAACCGTGTGTACATGGATAAAAGTAAAAATCCATACGCTACACCATTTTATTATAAATCCGCTCCGCTTCAAAGCGGATGGCTAAGCAGGGAAAATTATGAAGCGGTGAAAAATTCCGCCGCAGTTGTAGTAAATGTTTCCGGAAACGGAAGGATCATTTCCATTGCTGACAATCCAAACCTGCGGGCATTCTGGCTTGGAGGAAGTAAATTGATGATGAATACACTTTTCTTTGGGAAGATCATTGATGCTGCTTCTGCAAGAACGGAGGAATGAGAGAGAAGCTGCGAGCTACTCGCTACTCGCTTCGCGCTTCGCGACTTTATGCGAACTTTCATTACTTAATGGACTCTTCTATGTAATCCATTCAATCCATATATAAATCTGTGATTTTATTTTCTAGAATCTTAATTTTTCCGCAGACTCATCGTTTGTGTAATGAATGTTCGTATAAACTCATTGGATTACATTGATTTCACAGATGAATTAAATGTAATAAAATCGCGTAGTGCGAAGCGAGCAGCAAGTGGCCTTTGATCAATTATGGGAAAATGCCCAACTCTGCATAGCTGGTACCTACCTTATTAATGGCTACCACATAAGCGGCTGTCCTCATATTTGGTATCTGTGGATTTTTTCTCCATTCATCCATGATCTCGCGTGTTGCTGTGATCATTGTTTCTTCAAGACCACTGTGAACCAGGTCAACTTCATCTGCACCATGCATGATAAACTGCCTTTCCCTGTCATTAACTCGCTTGTTGGTTAGTTCTTCAATTTGTCCAAGGATGTGTTGATTCATGTTCTCAGTAAATCTCTTTTCCATTCTTCCATACCTCACGTGACTAAGATTTTTCAGCCATTCGAAGTAAGAAACCGTTACGCCTCCTGCATTGAGGTACATATCAGGAACCACAAGTGTGCCCTTTCCAATAAAAATTTCATCAGCTTCAGGTGTGAGTGGACCGTTAGCGCCTTCGCCAATAATCTTTGCTTTTACACGCGGTGCATTTTCAGCATTGATTACATTTTCAAGTGCTGCAGGAATAAGAATGTCGCAATCATATTCCAGCGCATCGGTATTTTTTGCGAAATTTTTTGATCCTGTAAAGTTCAGCATTGACCCCGTTTTTTTCCGGTGTTCAAAAACAGCATCAACATCAAGACCGTTTTCACTATACACCGCTCCTTCATATTCAGCGAGTGCGATAATTTTTGCACCTGCATTCTGAAAAAATTTCGCTGCATGATATCCTACATTTCCCAATCCCTGAACAATTACACGTTTTCCTTCAATTCCAGTACTGAGTCCAAGCTTTTCCATTACATCCTGCATGCTGCATACTTCACGGATGCCAAAAAATATTCCCAGCCCTGTAGCTTCACGTCTTCCACGAACACCACCCTGTGTTACAGGTTTACCGGTAACACAACCTGCTGAATCAATTTCACCAGGACGTAAGCTCTGATATGTATCCACTATCCACGCCATTTCTCTTTCCCCTGTACCATAATCCGGTGCTGGAACGTCTGTACCCGGACCGATAAAATTCTTTTTTACCAGTTCAGCTGTATACCGGCGTGTAATTTTTTCCAGTTCGTAAACAGAATATTTGCGCGGGTTTACTTTAATACCACCTTTTCCTCCGCCAAATGGAACGTTTACAATTGCGCATTTATATGTCATCAGCGCTGCAAGTGCCATCACTTCATCCTGGTTAACTTCAGCTGCAAACCTGATACCTCCTTTGCACGGTGTTTTGTGATGTGAATGCTGAACACGATAAGCTTCTATCACTTCTATTCGTCCGTCATCCATACGAACAGGGAATTTCATCCGGTAAACTGCATTACAAGCCTTGATCTGTTCCAATACGCCGGGATCCCAATTTGTAAACTTTGCTGCTTTGTCGAAACTCTTCTCGACGTCACCGAAAAAACTATATTCTGCAATCGTTGACATGGTGATTATTTTGAGTTGATTTATTTAATGTGTCTTTCTTTTTCAAGTCTTGTCATTTTTCTATCAAGTCGAACCAGATAAATTATGATCCCTGCAAAGATGGTGAGCACAACAGCAACAACCACATAAATCTTTCCATTGGAGCACATCTGGTCAGCCATGCTAACATCATTATTTTCCTGGGCGTGTAACAAAGGGCTCAAAAAAAGCATCACCAGTAAAAAAAATACTCTGTTGATCATGACAATGTTGATTCTTTTAATTTTTTCAATCTCACCTTCAGACTAACAATCCACACACCAAGCAAAGTCCATCCGATAACAGCCGGATAAAAAACCATTCGCATGTAAGGATCAATATCCTTGTAATTCAGCGCAGGGTTCCCTTCTCCTCCCGGATGAAGACTTTCCAGAAGTCTTGGAATAATCCAGATTGATGGAAACAAAAATGCAAAAGCAAAAATATTGTACACCGCACCGATCCTTGCCTTCTTGTCAATATCCTGGATGGAATCGCGCAAAACGAGATAAGCAAAATAAATGAGGAGGGCAATGGCTGCGCCAATAAGCTTCGGGTCTTTTGCAATGGCACCAAAAGATGCGGTGGCTGGGTTATTCGGATCAGCCCATGTAAATGAGGCCCATATGATACCAGTGGAATAACCGAGAATGCCAAAAACAATTCCTACTACCGCATACTGACGCGATAGGATATCATATTTCAGCTGGTTGTTTCTCAGGTAATTCACTGCATGAACAACTGACACGGTGAAAAGGATCATCATGCTGAACCACATGCACACATGAAAATAAAGATTGCGGATTGATTCCTGGATCACCGGTTTGCGCGGAACATGAAATAAAAAACCGGCCACGATAGTATATGTAAGTAAAATGACGCACAGTATTTTCCACCATCGTTTATTCATAATGCCAGCTGAAAGGCCCTGTTTTAATTGGCAGCAAAAATAAGGGAAGCCGATAAGAATATCGAATATCGAATATCGAACAATAAATTTCGAAGTAATGAGGAAAGGAAACTTCTTCGTTATTCGTTATTCGATATTCGATATTCGTTATTTCCTATCCTCAGTCTTTCCATAAAAACGGAAACAGGATAACAGATATCAGGATAACAAGTCCGTCTGATGCAATCAGCATCAGTACATTGGTAACCGGAATAACAGTTTCATGATCGAACACGCCCAATGATAGATTCATCAATAGAATTAACTGCGGAATAATAATGGGGAAACCAAGTATGGCCATGATAGCGGCATTCTGCTGTGCCTTTGCAGCAATAGCCTCTAGGAAGGTAAATACAAGGCTCAGGCTCCATCCACCGAGAAGAACAAGACCAATAAA
>JBJMLW010000407.1:0-2831 GCA_045805105.1 Flavisolibacter sp.
ATAAAATTTCAAACGAAACTTCATTAACTAAAGTAGGTTACCAAGTGAAAAGAACCGTGGATTTTCGGTTTTTTACTTTTTAATTTTGACTTTTGAACCGTTATCCCACACCTACAACTCTCGGTTCCGCATAATGCGCCAACCCATAATTCCTTCTCTGCGATTCCTCCGGGTTCAACACGTGCCATTCAAACTCATCACGGAAATGCCTGATCGCAGCCGCAACTGGCCACGCGGCAGCATCACCAAGCGGACAAATAGTATTCCCTTCAATTTTACTCTGGATATCCCACAACAGGTCAATATCACTCATCTTTCCTTTTCCGTATTCTATGTTGTTCAGTATTTTTTCCATCCACCCGGTTCCTTCCCTGCATGGTGAACACTGACCGCAGCTTTCGTGACGATAAAAACGAGCTAACGTAAGAGTATGACGAACGACACACTGGTCTTCGTCGAGCACGATAAATCCACCGGAGCCCATCATTGTTCCTGTCTGGAATCCACCATCGGCCAGACTTTCATATGTCATCATCCTGGTTTCCCCCTTTGCTGTTTTCAGCAGAAGGTTGGCAGGAACAATCGGAACGGATGAACCACCCGGAATACAGGCTTTTAATTTTTTACCATTGGGAATGCCCCCGCAATATTCATCGCTATAAATAAAATCTTCTACTGAAATCGTCATGTCGATTTCATATACGCCTGGTTTATTGATATTGCCACATGCAGAAATAAGTTTTGTTCCAGTGCTTTTTCCAATCCCGATTTTTGCATATTCCTCTCCGCCGATCTGGATAATGGGAACGACTGCGGCCAGCGTTTCTACATTGTTTACAACTGTCGGACAATCCCATAAACCTTTTACTGCAGGAAAAGGAGGCTTGATACGTGGGTTGCCTCGTTTTCCTTCGAGCGATTCAAGCAATGCAGTTTCCTCGCCACAGATATATGCACCTGCACCGCGCTGAACATAGATTTCGCAATCGAAACCGGAGCCGAGAATATTTTTACCAAGCCATCCATTGTTTTTAGCTTCTGCAATGGCCTGCTCCAGTATATCAACGATCCATGCATATTCGCCACGGATGTAAATGAAACATGTATTGGCACCGAGTGCATAAGAAGATATCACAAGACCTTCAATAAAAAGGTGCGGGAGAAATTCCATCAGGTAACGATCCTTGAAAGTTCCGGGCTCTGATTCATCGGCATTGCAAACGAGGTAACGGGGAACTCCTTCGGGTTTTGCAAGGAAACTCCATTTCAAACCTGTTGGAAAACCTGCGCCGCCACGTCCGCGCAATCCACTTTTTTTTACTTCTTCAATTACTTCAGCCGGCGACATTTTGAATGCCTTTTCGAGAACGGCATAACCACCATTATTCCTGTAAGCATCATATTGCCTGATGCTTTTTATATGTGCCTTTTCCAGTAAAAGTTTTCTACCCATTGTATAGCTATGCGCTATGCGCTACGCGCCGCGCGACTTTTATTATAAGTTTTACTTTCTCAATCCAATCATTAATTCATCCTTCTATTTATCAGATCTTCACACTCTGACGGGCTACCAGTAGCCAGTCTTTATCCTTCTTCACCCAAACCAGCATCACTTCCATATTCAGGTCTGTTGCTTTTCCCTGGTAAATCATATGTACCATGGAATTCATGGTAACAACTGCCGTATTATCATAAATGCGAACATTCATCTTTGATGGATCAATGCTTTTATAATCCTGTTCGCCACTCATTACAGAACGAATAAGCTGCGCTTTGGTTTGAATCAGTCCGTTGCTATGTCCATACGTAACTTCACTGGCAAGCACAGATGAAAGTGCTGCACTATCTTTTTTCAGCAAGGAATTTCTCAGCGTGGCCATCCGCATCATCACTTCCATCTGAGCGGAAGAATTATTCTGCGCATGCAACACAGCCGGCAGTATGAATAGAACAATTACGTATAAAAGCTTTTTCATCATTTTTTCAACCACCCTCTTTTTCGGGGGCCCTGCGTACTCTTCCCGTTATTCGATATTCGATATTCGATATTCTACAAACTCACCGCCTGTCTTCCCATCAATCTCCACTTCCCCTTCTCCTTTACCCAAACCAGCATCATCGTAAAATTCAGGTTCGTCTGCTTTCCTTCCTTATTGGTTTCAATAGCCTTGAATAAATGACGAACGATGGCTACGTCATCCCCAATGAGAACACTGATCATCTTTAACGATGTATCTGTGTATTGAGAACGGTTGTGGGTAATGCCTGCAATTGCTTCCTGCCGTGTTTGCAAATTACCATGTGAATGACCATAGGTTGCCTTTTTAGCAAAAAGGTCTTCCAGGGTCAGGCTGTCCTTGGATCCGAAAACTGTATGACTAAGAAGATATGTGCGCTCAACCAATTGCCTTTCATTTTTGCTTTGAGCAAAAACTGATAAAGAAAAGAAAGTGAAAAGCAGAATAAAGGATGTTTTCATTAATTATTCCTCGCCGCATTTTCACGGCATTCATTTATGATCTGGTCAACTTTTTCTTTTGTAAGATGTTCCCGGTAAAACTTTCCGAGCTGCATCATTGGTGCATATCCACAGGCACCGAGACATTCAACAGTTTTCAGAGTAAACATTCCATCAGTAGTGGTTTCACCAACTTTGATGTTCAGCTTTTGCTTAATGTAGTCAATGATTTCATCACTGCCATTGAGCATGCACGGACCTGTATGACACACTTCAAACATATATTTGCCAACAGGTTTCAGATTGTACATGCTGTAAAATGTAGCTACTTCATAAACCTCTATTGGTTTTATCTGCAGAAGTTCAGCCACAT